>CAMZGI010000049.1 GCA_947306305.1 uncultured Fibrobacter sp. | reverse complement strand
GTTCACCCAAATAGCTACATGTTCGATTTTCATAAAACCCTCCGTATTAATATATATAAAAAAGAAATGTTCCACGTGGAACATTTCTTTTTATCCCAATATTGGTGAATTTCTTTACCTCAATACCTTTATCGTATGCTCATTCTTAGAAGGCCTGCCGAGGAGGTCGAACGGTTTTGCTTTGGGGCGAGTATAGGCTGGTCGAGTTCTGCGGTAAAACGCTGAGGAGTATTTGCTGATGGGAACGAAGAACACCTTGAAAGTGCTTTGATAACCGCCGGGTCTTGTTTCCGTTTCTATGAGAGTGTCTCCCCTCATTTCGTATTCGTGTATTGCTTCTATATCCTTAAAATCATTCCATGCGTTTTTTTCATAGCATTTATTTTCGTTGACGGAGTCGCGGACTATTATACGCGAATCATGACCATTGTTTTCAGATTCATGAATAGTATCGTTGCGGAGAACATATACTGCTAGATAAATGTCTGTGACTTCCCCGGTTTTGGAGTCTATGTATTTCGTTACATGATTAACGGAATCTTTTTCTTGGTATATCAGTTCTTCGATGTTGGGGTTTCCGCCTGTCGTGGTAATTTTTGTGAATTTCAAAATTGGCACGGAGGCAGTCGATGGCGTAAGAGTTCAATGTTAGGAGAGCGAGAATGAGGATAAGTTTTTTCATAATGTTTGCTCCTTAGAAAGCTTGCATCTTTAGATTTGGTAAATAATATGCTAATTTCGACTTTATTTTGTCCATAAAAACATGAATATCTTATATTTGGTAGTATGAAGTTCTATCGTACTCTCCTGCCCTACCTTATTCTCTTTTTCATGGCGACATCTGCTTTTGCCGCTGATCCCAAAAAAATGGAAAACGCCGCAGTTCATACGAGCGAATCGGGATTTGCACTGGTTCCTTGGAATTTGTTTATTGGCGGTGCGAATAGTTTTGTTGTGGGTGCCGAATGGATATTTGGCAATTACAACATTCTTTATACTTCTGTCGGCGAAGCGAATGAGCTTCCGAGGCATTCTTGGGTGTGGGCACTCCGCACTCAGGCACTTTGGGCTCCTAAATTTGGAGTCTTTTTGCAGCCTACGATGCAATATACGTTCATAGGGAACCCTCCTTTGGCTTTGTTTAAGTTCTCAATAGGACCGGAAATTGGTTATAAGAGAGATGTTGGATTTGAATATGGCGGGTCTGTCCGTATTGGTACGCTTATTGATTTAGTGAATTTTGAAGTGGGATATTTGGTGAGGTCCGAAAGGCTTTATATGAATATTATCCTCAATCTCCCCACGGGTCTTGGAATTTGGGTATAGTGGAAATTGCATGATAGAAATTGAAATTATTCAGGGCGACATCACTAAACTTGCTGTGGATGCGATTGTGAATGCGGCGAACTGTTCGCTTTTAGGTGGCGGCGGTGTCGATGGGGCTATTCATCGGGCGGCTGGATCAGAGCTTTTGCGGGCATGCATTCCCTTGAAAGGTTGCGAGACCGGACAGGCAAAAATCACTCCGGGTTTCAGGCTTCCGGCGAAGTTCGTGATTCACACTCCGGGGCCAGTTTATCGTGATGGATTGCATGGCGAACCTGAACTTTTGAAGTCGTGCTATAAAAATTGTTTGACTCTAGCCGAAGAAAACGGCTGCGAAACGGTCGCCTTCCCCGCTATTTCTACTGGCGTTTATGGCTATCCTTGGAGAGAAGCTACCGAAATTGCCGTGAAAACGGTTCGCGAATACCCCGCACAGAAAGTCAAGAAGGTCATTTTTTGCTGTTTTGGTGAAGACATGTTGAAAATTTATAAGGACGTAATGAAGGAAATATCGTCTTGAATTAATTGCCATGAAATTACGTTCTTTTATTTTGTCTTTGTTTATGGTGCTCGTGATGGCAACCGCTTCATTTGCCGACGAAGGGCAGGATTTGGTTGAAGTACAGCAGAATTCCAGAAAATCTTTCTTTCGGGAATTGATTCCTTGGAACATGTACGCTGGAGTTGCAATCATGGAAAATGCGGGCTTTGCTTTTGGGGCAGATTGGATTTTTGGCGACTATAATCTGATATACGTTAAAGGTGATGATTCTAGTTTTATGCCAAGTCATTTTTTTCTGTGGACGATTGGAACGCATGCTTTTTTCGCGAAAGGGTTCAATTTTTTATTGCAGCCGAATATCCTATACTTCTACGAAAGGGGACCCTCGTTCAAGTTCTCCATAGGTCCAGAAATAGGTTACATTAATAAAACTGGCTTTGATTTCGGTGTTTCGGCTTGTTTGGGAACGGGATTAGATATGCTCAATGTCAGGGTTGGCTACTTAGTGAGGACGGAATGCGTCTATGTCCAATTCTTAGTCAATCTCCCTACGGGTATTGGTTTATGGGTGTAGCATTTTTTACTAATCATTATTATTAAGGAGTATTCATGGAAGAAGTGAAAAATTTTATCAAAGAATGCGGTGCGTATTTTCTCTCGACGATTGAAGGTGACCACCCGCGTGTTCGCCCGTTTGGAACCATTAACGTTTTCGAGGGCAAACTTTACATCCAGACCGCGAAGTTTAAACCCGTTTCTAAACAGATTCAGATGAATCCGAAAGTGGAACTTTGCGCCATGAACAAGTCTGGAAAGTGGCTGCGTCTTGCCGGAACGCTTGTTTGCGATGACCGTGTAGAAGCCAAGGCTAGCATGCTCGAAAGCTACCCCGACCTCAAGCGCATGTATTCTGCAGAAGATCCGAACACCGAAGTGCTTTACTTTAAGAATGCTACAGCCACATTCTACAGTTTCACCGATGCTCCGCGAGTCGTGAAATTCTAATTCGTTGTTGAATAAAATCAAGGAATTTATAAACACTGAGTTCTTATATGAACTTGGTGTTTTTTATTTGTTAATAATTTTAAATTGCGGTTTGTTAATAAAATGACACCTATTTATAAACAGATGTAAAAAAATACTGAATAAAATCGAAAATAAATTTATTTCTGTTGATATAAAATGTTGAAAATTTTCAACTAGGCGGTGTTCCACGTGAAACAACATAAAAATGAGTGGATAAAATGTAAAAAATGGAGGAAAACCTTTGAAATTTATCGAAAATATATACAATCTATCAACACTACTCGTTTTTTAAGCATTAAACCTTCCCCACTCATAAAAATTGCGTTTTTAGCTAGATTTTAGGCATTTTGTGAATGTAATTTCTGCGAAAAAACGGGACGATGTGAATTGAATTAACATTCTAAATGTTATATTTTGTGTGGAGGTATTATGCAGGATAATACGAAGCGAGCCAACCGCGTAATTTTTTGGATTAAAGTCATCTTTATCCTTTTAGCTGTTTTTTGGTTGCAATTTGTCTTTTTGGCGTTTATTTCGTTTTTTTTGTCAGCGAATTTATTGATGTTGTTTGGGGGAATGTTGCTTGTTCCTTTCATTTTTTCCTTTATTTCCGTTGCCATATTTTTTATTCCGATTTTTGCCTTTTGCGTCAGCTATTTGTCGTGGCTTCATCGGGCGGTTACGAATTTGCGATTGTTGACAACGACGAAATTTTCGCCGATGGGAGCTGTCCTCCTCACCTGCATTCCGTTTTTCGGTTATTTTCTGAATTACTTTATTTTAGGCGACATGGTCAGGAGTCAGGAACGGTACATGCAGCAGAAGGGCATTCTCAAGAAACGGTTTCCAAAGAAAATTTTGAATGCGTGGATTATCGCATCGCTAGTGTTATTGGTGCTTGTTTTTGTTGATCCCAGCCAGCTTGGATTCTTGACGGTTGTATCTACGACGTTTGATATCGACGGACAACATGCCTTTGAGTTTTTGGAAAAGACTCTAGTTGTCATCATTCCCATATTGTACATCATGAGTTTTTCGGCTTACGCAAATCAGGAAAAAGAACTCTTCCGAATCCATACGGAAGAACTTTTCAACAAGCATGTGGACGATGTTATTCGCGAACGCGAAATTATGCGTGCCGCCGAAAGGCTCCGCGAAAGCAGAGGTCTTGAACCCCCTCACTCGAACGAGTGAGTTACTATTAACTAGTAGCTAAGTTCTAGTAACTGCACCTTCGTTAAGATGACGTTTTTTTTCATCTCTCGTCTTTCGTCTTGCGTGATTCCTCAAAGTGCCGTAGGCACGACCTCATACCTCATAGCTCAAGACACCGAAGGTGCACTACAAATATGCGGCGACGAATTTTCTCTGGTATTCCAAGTCTTCGTGCGCCCAGTGCTTTTCTTCCATCGCTTGGTATTGCCAGTTGATGGCTTGCATGAATTTTTCGGGCTCGCAAAGATTGTTGAAAATTGCGTCGAGGTCTTCGACCGTTGCATTCGAGCTGACTAGTTGTTCCTTGGGCGCATAACTGTAGGGACCGTTTGCAAAATCGCTTCCGATAAAAACAGCTCCGAGCGCTGCGGCTTCTTTAAGTTTCAAGTCGCTCTTTGCTTTGTTGAAATTGTTGTCCGCAAGCGGCGTGATGAAAAAGTCGGGCTTGTAGCTTGCGACAGTCGAGGCGAACGGCAAAAAGTTCGTGTAAGGAATTTTCGTGTACTTTCCGTCGAGGTCTTTTAAGAAGTCGGGTTCGCCGAAAATCTGGAAGTCGATGCTTCCGTCTTCGATGTGCTTGCGAATCCAGGGAATCCATGGACCTTCGAGGTCGCCCGGAATTTCGTTCGTGAAGTGTCCGAGACTGCCGGCGTACATGACTTTTGGCTTGCCCGTGAAAGCGGATGTTCTTTGAGTCATCCCGAAAAGCGATTTGGAAACCCCGTTTGGCATCACGACGGCGTTTACGCCAATGTCGGATTTGATGCGGCTCGCGAGGTAACGCGTGGAACAAACAACTGTGTCAAAAAGTGGCAATACTTGTTTGAGGCTTGCAAGCATCATCTGGTCGTGATTCGGGATGTTCTTGGCATACGATGCGATGACAGGCGATAAATCCCACTGCAAGTCGTCCAAGTCGGTCACCAGCTTGAAACCACATTCTTTTTTGAGCTTGGAATAGAATAACGCAATTTGTGCACGCCCCGGTGCCGTCGGCTTTTGCAAAATGACAGCTCGCGTCTGCTTGAGAGCGTCTCTGTTGGTGCAGATGATACCTGTGATGGACGGGACGATTTGGAAATTGTTCTGCCCCATGAACTGAGTCAAGGGCAAAATGCAACGAACCCAATCGGATTGCGCCATGTCGTAGGGGTGTACTATAACTTGCGATTTGATCATATATATAATAGTAGTAAAAAATTCGACAGTGTCATCTTGAGCGAAGTGTAACGAAGTCGAAGGATCCAGTGAGAATGTTAAAATGGTAAATCAATGTTGTTGTATTTAAATGATGATGGTGATTTTTATGAAGTTCAATGCGAATTCCAAGATGACGGTACATTGAATTTTGATAAACTTCCTGATGTTAAAAACATTCCCGAAAATTTTTGTTCAACGCATTCTATTATAATAAACAGGTCAACTCGTTTTAAACAAAAGAGTAATTTTGCAAATCAATTGCTCTACAAAGTCAATGGGACGCCTGTATTCAAAGATCCTTCAAATATTGTTATTCAAAGTAAACGTCCGATGCTCCAACTAAAGGGTAAATGAAAAAAAAATCATCGTGTTTCACGATGACGAATCTATTTGGATTCTATCGGGCGTTGCCCTGCAGGATGACATTTTCTAGGTTCTAAGTTGGATTGCCGCGTTACACTTGGTCGAGAATGACGTAGGAGGCGAACTTGCGAGCGACCTCATCGCTCACTCCCCTACCCTAACGCCTGAAACCTGATACCTAAAATCTACTTTATATCAAACTGCACTTTCGGGGCGGTGCTTGCGCCAGCGTCTGCGGAAAAGAGTGCCTTGGGGCTTGCTCCTGCGAATCCGGCGACGAGGTTGGTCGGGAACTGGCGAATGGTGGTGTTGAATTCCTTGACGGTTTCGTTATAACGCTTGCGTTCCACAGCGATGCGGTTTTCGGCGCCTTCGAGTTGCACGCGGAGTTCTTGGAAGCTCTTGTTGCTCTTGAGATCCGGGTAGTTTTCAGAAACGGCCATCAGGCGTTGGAGTGCTCCGCCGAGGGTGCCTTGCATGTCTTGGAATTTTTTGAGTGCGGCTTCATCGTTCATGAGGCTTTCGTCGAGCTTGACGGTTCCGCCCATGCGGCTACGCATTTCCATGACTTCAGTGAGGGTGCTCTTTTCGAAGTTGGCTTCGCCTTGGACGGTGCTCACGAGATTTGGGATGAGGTCAAAACGGCGCTGGTAGGTGTTTTCGACTTGAGCCCACTGGCTTTTGACGCCTTCTTCGAGGGCGATGATGTTATTGTAAGCGCTGACGCCCTTCCCCACGATTATGACGAGAATGGCGACAACGATGATAACGGCGATTAATGCTTTTTTCATAAATACTCCGATGTATGCTGCGTTAATATACAAATATTACTTCACGACTAAGGATTTTTCGTAAATGTAGTCGATGTCGTTTGGGGTGATTTTTCCGGGAACGAGGTCGAGCTTGGAGCGGTTCACTTTCATGGCTGCGGCAAACTTTTCCTTCATTTCGTGCGTGACGGTACATGTTCCGATGAGGTCGCGAATCATGGCCGAGAATTCTTCGGTGCTCTTGAGTCCTAAAAGCGAGAGGATTTTTGCGACGTCTCTAGGGACGTATTTGGCGCAGACTTCGATGTAGGCGGCGAGGAAGTAGCCCACGGCGGGTCCGTGCGGAACGCCTAAATGCAGAGTGAGGTCGTAGCTCATGCCATGCGGCACAGAAGTGCTTGTTTGAGCGATGGACATGCCCGCGATAGTTGACGTGAGCATGAGTTTTTCGTACAAGCTTTCATCAACGTCGTCGTCAGAGAGTAGCGCTTCTTTGCATTCTCCCCAGAACTTAAGGCCGTATTCTGGGCACATGCGGTTGAACACGTTGGATTTGATGTTGAGGATGCTTTCGACCATGTGCGATAACGCATCGACTGCGGTGTTGACAATCAGCGTTTTCTTTGCGGATTCGAGGTATTTTCCATCGACGAGCGCGAGCACGGGGAAAAGAACATGCGGGATGCTTTTTTTGAGGTGCACTTTGCGGTTGGTGATGATTGCCACGGGAGTCGCTTCGGAGCCTGTTCCGCATGTGGTTGGCACAGCGACGATAGGCACGTGTTTCAGCGGATGGCTTGGAACTTTGTGGAGGTCGTCTGCTTCGAGATCAGGGTTTGCAAGGAGCAGCGCGACGGCTTTGGCTGCATCGATAGCGGAGCCTCCCCCAATGCCGATGACAAAATCGGCTTTAAATTCTTTTGCGATTTGTGTCGCTTTTTGCACCGTGTCTGTTGACGGATTTTCTTCGACTTCGCTAAAAATCATGTAGGGAATTTCGCCTGCGCTCAAGACGTAAGTCACGTCGTTCAAGGAGCCGTTTGCGGCGGCGGAATGCTGGCCGGTCAAAATCAGAGTGCGTTTCCCGACTGCAATCAAATTTTGTGCATGATTCCTCACGCAATTTTTCTCGACATAGATGTCTGTAGGTACAAAAAAACGCATGTGATTCCTTTGGTGATAAAAACTTAGGGGAGACCTTAAGATAATATAGATTAGTTGAGCGGATGTTTACCGTAAATCGATAAAAAATCTGTTGTAGCCGAGGGAATTTGCAGGGAGGCGGATGATGTTTTCGCCTGAATGGATTGCAATTTTCTTGGAGTATATTTTTGCACCGTTTGGGGAATAGATTTCAAGCGTTTTATTGCGTTCGGTTTTGCGTTTTTCGCTGTTTTTAGGCTGTGTAAAACGGATTTCCCAGAAGTTCCCGTTGCGGTCCAGGCGAAGCCCGTTGCGTGAAACATTGTTGTTTGGAAAAAGCGAGTTTGGGGTTGGTTTTATGGTGTCGCGGACCCAAGCGGAGTCTATTGCGAAATAGCTTCGCAGGGAGTCTTTTTCTGGAATGATATATATTCTCGACGAGTCGAGTTCCGGTGTGAATGTGGTGCGGCCTCCAGTGGATTTGAGCAGGAACGGCTTGGAGACGGTTTCGTTGCCCCATACGTCTGCGACGACGAATGTGTAATAGTCATCGCCTTTGAATCGAGGGTTGAAGCAGTCTTCTTCTTCGGGATTTTCGTAGCCGATGCATTCGCGGCCTGTGCTGTATGCAAAGTAAATGGAATCGGGCTCGTGGGCGGTAACGCCTGATTCTGTGCGTGTGCTGACAGAGTATGCAAATGTGGAGTCGATTGCTACGCTGTTGACGGTAGTGTTCTTTTTGATTTTTACTTGGTAAATTCCGTGATCGTCCGAAGCACCTTCCCAGTAGAACTTAAATACTTTATCAAAAACGTCTTGACCACGGCGGTTCGAAAGTGCGATGTTTTTTGCAATGGTGTCGATGATAGTTACTTTGTTTGGCAATGTGGGCGGAACCTCGTCGCCTTTTTGCGTTTTGAGGTAATTCAGCAACACGTCGTAATAGCCGGGGATGTTGTTCACGGGGGAGTGGTAATGCGAAAACGCGAATGTGAAAATTCCTTTGGTGTGCCGTTCGGCTACGGCGATTTGCCTTGCGTATCGTCCGATGGGCGCTGCTCCGTTGTAGCTTTTTCCGTAGAGCGGAGTGCGTTCTGTGTCGTAAAGAAAATGTCCGTCGGGCTGCTCAAAGTCTTCGATGTTCGCATAATAGTTTATTTTGCTTTTGCTGTTTTTGATGGCGTTTGCGTATGCGGCGGTCCATGGTTCCACGGAGTCAATTTTTTGTCCGCCTCCTCCGACGTTGTCCATGGGGAGTGTCTTGTCTTGGCTTCGGAAGTGGGCGAGTTCAAAAAAGCGTGTCCAGAATTTTTCGGTATTTTCTAGAGTTCCAAATCCACGCGGCTCGCCGTCTTTGATGTCACGGGCATCGGGGCTTGCTGTGGCAAACTGGCTAAAGAGCAGTGGCTTTGTCGCATCGATTTTATTCAGCGAATCGATGACGATGTTGAACCCTTCGGCAAGCCTTGCTGCATAAAGGTTGCGTGTGGAATCGCCGTAATTGAATTTGTTGTGGTTCCAGACTTCATAGACGCTGTAAAAGCCGCCAAAGTTTTCGGGATATTTTGTGTTGTATATCGTATAAATTTCGTGTGCGAAGGCACCTGCTTTCATCATGACGTTTTTGAACTTTTTAAAGTCCTCATCACGCGTTAAATCCCAGCTCCACCAATCGTTATCGACACCCATTCCCAAGTAAACTTTGAAGCCGTACTTGTGAGCCATTTCCATGATGATGTCTTTGTCGCGGCAATCAACGGTGACGCTGTCGAGCTTGCTTTCGTAGCAGGCATGCCATGTGCTTTCTCCGCTATTTTTGTAGGCGATGTCGCCATCGATGACTTGCGTGATGCCGAGACTTTTCCAGTAAGAAACTTCTTTATCCCAAGCGTCCTTGGGACCGATGTAATTGTCTTCGGTCCAACGGGCGTAAAGCCATGCTTGGATGAACGTGCCTTCGATGGGGATGAACCCCGCAGCGTAAAGACTGCATGCGAGAAGGCAAAAAATTTTTAAAGCATTAGCCATGCTTTGTTAAACCACTGGTAAAGCCGTGCTTGGTCGGAGCGGTGCTTGATGAACCACTGCGCAAATGTCGGGCGGTCGATGGGTTCGCAAATGGTGTAGATAAACGCGTCTATCAGGCGTTCGCTAATCAGCCCTTGGTAAAATCTGCGGATGGAATCGTCGAAGCCGTCTGCGTAAGCGATTTCTTTGACGCATTTTTCAAGAACGTGAATCAAGAATTCCATTTGCTGTGCCGAGGTAGAGTCTTTTTCGTAGAGCATTCTGTTGTTGAGGGAATCTGTGGCGAGCATGGATGCGACAAAGAGGAGGAACGATTTGTTGACTGTGGAATCGCTGCCTGTCTGCTTGATGTCCGCGGAAAAGTTGGATTCGGCTCCTTTTTTTTCGACGAGGGATTTTGTTTTTCCGTAAAGCCTTGAAAGGTTGTCGCGGATGATTTCGTCTTTTTTGGTGATGAACGTGGAATACATCGTGTAGGCGTAGAATGCGGGCCACCTGCCGGTTTGGCTAGCCAAGAATCCGGCGTAGTAGTAGCAGCCTTCGTGGGTACGCGTGTTGTTGATGCTGTGCATAATCCATGCGTAAGCGCTGTCGGCGTTGTTTTTGCGCATGAAGGTGATGGTCGCGTTGTAGGGGATGTTCGCCGAGTTGGGCGACTTTTTGAAACCTTCGCGGTAGATGGCAAGCGCCGAATCGGGCATGCCTTTTTCGTCGTAGATGGAGCCCATCAAGCTGTATAGATTTTCGTCGAGGCCTTTGGTGTCGAGCTTTGTAGCTGCTTTTGCATAAGAGAGCGCTTTATCGAGTTCGCGTTTGGCATGGTACGAAAAAGCCATCTCGTATTTGACAAGAGCGTTCTTGGGAGCTTTCTTCTCGGCTTGCTTGTACTTTGCAATGGCTTCGTCGTATTGACCTTGTTCGTGGAACTGGACCCCTTCGTTCACCAACGTCTTGATAGGATCCTCTGCCGCAAAGAGCAAGGAACTTGCGATGAAACAAAAAATGAGTGCAATGGTTTTATTCATGATAAGTTATTTCTTGAAGAGGTCGCTATAGAATGCACGAACGTCATCCCAACGGTAATACGGAGCCGCCGGACATTTTCTCTCGTCTTTCGTCTCTCGTATCACGTCTCCTATGCCGCATGGCACGGGGATAGTTTGCTCGATTTCGTTGTACAGTATTTTGACGAGGACGGGCTTGTTTAGGGCTTTATAGAATATCATTTGGAGGTTTGCAGCCATCGGGATAATTTTAAAGTCGTTCCACTGTTCGTGCAATTTGGAGAGGTCCGAGACTTTTGCGTTTGCGACCGAGAGCTGCATTAATGCAGAAAGGGGGAGGAGCGCTGCGTCGTGGCCAAAGCGGAGCGTGGCGGCGATGGGTTTTGCCGAGCCACGTGCGGTATCTGCGGCGATTGCGGTGTCTGCTTCGTCGAGGATATTTTTGAGGGTGGGCTTTGCGAAGTTTATCCCGGCATCGGTGTTGATGAGCGGGCTTGTGCCGATAAGGCTATACCACCAAGCGTTCTGAGCTTTCCAGCGAGCAATCTTTTCTTCGGTTGTGAATAAGTTTACAAAAGAGTCTGCGGGCACCTTGGCGTTTGCGGCGATGTCGTCGAGCATGGGCTTATCCATGCCTTGGAGCGATGTCGCGATTTCGAAAAAGCGATTGTAGAACTTGTCTGCTTCAATGTTTTTAGCAACGTAATTGCTGTCGTTGAAGAATTTGTTCATGAGCGGCTGCGGATTCACTTGTTTCCAAAGCTTGTCGCTTTCGTCAGTATAAGCTTTAGTCTTGGAATAGTTGAGCTTGTTCCATTCAAAGGAACTGATGAACTTCATGTAGCTCTTGCCCGAAATTAGTTCTGGGTGAATATTCGGCGCGTGTGCGCGGAGTTCTCCCATAAAGGCTGTCATGCTCACGATGCATCTGCCGCTTGTGCTTGCATAGGCCTTGACATGCGGCGTTACTTTTTTGCCGCCAATCGTCCAGTCTTTAAAAACTTCGCCGAAATTCTTGTACATGCGGCTTGCGATGCCTTCGTGCTGTGCTACGCCCACTTGCGTCAGGTCCCCTTTGCGTGGGGCTGCGTCGTTTGCGAGAATTTTTGCGTATGCCAGCGCCTGTTTCCCGAGTTCCGTCAATTTATCAGCGGAATCTGCTTTTGAAAGCGTTTTAAAAAGATACTTGTATTCGTCATCGCTGTGGTGGTAGCGGCTGCCGTGGCGCCCGTAATGGCTGATGTAAAACGGCTTGTAGCCTGCAGGAACCTTAGTGTATTTAATATTTACAGGTTCTGGGTATAAAAGATAATTGCTCGACGTGAATTCAGGGTGCTTTGTAAGCTCCGCGTCGGTAGTCTGCGCGTTGATGGGGGAGGCGAGGAAAAATCCTGCAGCCAATGCAAAAAAGGTTTTTACGAAATAAAAATTTTTCATATAACCAATATAATATAATGAATGGGCGATATAGGTAAACTAAATCAAGAAAAAGCTTCATCAAAAAGGGCTTTTCAAGTTGAAACAGAATTAAAGTTGGCGCATCTTTTGCTAACTTTGACCATGTTTAATTTTTAAATCCAATTATAAAGGATAGCCATGAGCATTGTAGATACAGTACTCCATAAAATTTTTGGTACACCTCATGAACGCAAGGTGAAGCAACTTCGCCCCGTAATTGCGAAAATTCACGAAGCCTGCAAGGCTCTCGAAACTCTGGATGACGCGGAACTTGCTGCCAAAAGTGCGGAATTTCGCGAAAAACTGAATAATGGCGCCACGCTCGAAGATATCAAGGTCGAAGCATTTGCCGTTTGCCGTGAAGCTTGCGACCGCCGTTTGGGCATCTTCAATATCTTTAAGCCGGAATTTGGCTTTGACTTTAGCCGCTTGGGCGCTGAACTTGAAGAAGCTGCAAACAAGGCCAAGGCTGAACTCGAAAGTGGCAAGAACGAATGGGAAGTTTATTTGCCGGCTGCCCTTTATGCCAAGGTTCGCGAACTCTACCCGGAATCGGTGAAGCCGTTCCGCATGTTGCCTTTTGACGTGCAGATGATCGGTGGCCTCGTGCTCCATGAAGGCGCTATCGCTGAAATGGCGACGGGTGAAGGTAAGACGCTTGCTGCCGCTCTCCCGGTTTACTTGAACGGCCTTACTGGCCATGGCGTGCATGTGGTGACCGTGAACGACTACCTCGCTGGCCGTGACGCTAAGCAGATGGGCTTGGTCTATAAGTTCCTCGGTTTGACCGTCGGTCTTATTATTAACGGTCTCGATGCCGAACAGCGTCGCGAAAGCTACAATTCCGACGTGACCTACGGTACCAACAACGAATTCGGCTTTGACTACCTCCGCGACAACATGGCTGTGGAACCGAACCAGCTGGTGCAGCGTGAACTCAACTTCTGTATCGTTGACGAAGTGGACTCTATCTTGATCGACGAAGCTCGTACTCCGCTCATCATTAGTGGTCCTGCCGAAGACGCTACCGAAAAGTATGCGAAGGCAAATGAAATTTCTAAGCAGCTCGTCAAGAACAAGGACTTCTCTGTCGATGAAAAGGACAAGAACATCCAGTTTACCGAAAAGGGCGTGCTCCACATTCAGGACTTGATGCACATTACGAACCTCTATGGCGAACATGCCGACT
>CAMZGI010000048.1 GCA_947306305.1 uncultured Fibrobacter sp. | reverse complement strand
TTTACCTTAGCGTGCTGCTGGTGCTGGGGGCACAGTTCCTGTTTTACAAGAGAAAGTTCTAGGGAGATGTCATCCCGGACTTGTTGCGCAAGCGCAACACCCTTCGGCTCAACCATGCCAAAATGCAAGCATTTTGTCGCGGCACTCGCCTCGTATGTTTTTCCGGGACGGGAATGACAGATTACAGCGAGGCGGTGAACAGGTAGCCGAGCACCGTTTTTAATGTTTCGGTGAAGTTCCGCCCGTAGATAGTTTTGGACGTTCTCCATGCGTGGCATAGATTCTTGACGCGGTAAACGATTCCTGAATTTGTATGAAATTCAATCGCCTTTTGCAGGATTTCTTTGATGGCTGGATCCTTGCGGATGTATTCGTTGTGCGTCGAAAGATAAAGCGCAAATTGGGCTAGGCGGTCTTTGCGGACTTTTCGCGGTTGGGTCTTGTGCGTCACTTGCGAAGAGTGCTTGCGCCATTTTGTAATGACCGTATCGATATACACGAACCTGTTTTCGCCAATGGCGTTCGTGGCTAAAGACCAGTCGTGCGCGTATTCGCTAGGCTCGATGGGGAAAAACCGTTTGACGGCTTCTCGGCTGATGAGCTGCGATGCCCCTTGGTAAAGGTTAAAGGCGTAGCACTGGTATATAAAACGGTCTTTTTGCGAAGTCAATTTTTCGGACTGGTACGGGGTCGGCGAAAGCTCTTTGAGCGTCGCTCCGTTTTCTTTGCAACGCACTGTTCTCCCGGCGCTGACGAGGTTATCGCCAATGGCATCGTGCAATGCTTGGATATGGTTGGGGAGCCACAAATCGTCCTGATCGCTAAATGCGACAAAATCACCCTTGCAAAGTGAAACTGCTTTGTTGAAGTTTTCGCGATAGCCCAAGTTCTTTTGATTCTTGAAAACGCGAATCCTCGAATCCTTGCGAGCGTATTCGTCAAGAATTTTTGGCGTAGAATCGGTAGAGGCATCGTCGCAAATTACGATTTCGATGTCTTTTTCGGTTTGAGCCAGAATGGAATCTAGCTGTTCGCGAATAAAAGTCTCGCCGTTATATGTCGCCATTGCTATTGAAATCATGATATAAATATAGCTATTTGGAGAGCCATTTAAGTAGTATTTTTCTACATTCATTATATGATTCCAAAGAAGCTACACTATATATGGCTTTCCAATGACCCGCTGCCGCCACTTGCGCAGTTGTGCATTGAAAGCTGGAAACGTCATTGCCCCGATTACGAGATTGTCCGTTGGGATATGGCCAAATGCCAAAAGATTATTGATTCCGTTCCGTTTGTGCGTGAAGCGGTTTCGCTTTCTAAATGGGCTTTTGCTTGCGACTACCTTCGCCTTTATGCCGTGTATAGCGAGGGAGGAATCTATTTGGACAGCGATGTATATATGTACCAGAACTTTGATCCGTTCTTGGACAATCGCTATTTTACGAACGTTGAATTTACGTCGCATTACAAGAAATATAAAACTTGGAATGACTTGAATGCAGACGGAACCAAGAAAGACCCGAACCAGATTGTGATTCATGGGATTGCTTTGCAGGCGGCGATTTTCGGTGCCGAGGCGGGACATCCGTTCCTTAAAAAGTGCATGGAGTATTACGAAACAGAAAAGTTCATTTTGCCGAATGGCGAATTGAATATCGAGAATATTGCTCCGTGCGTTTATGCCCATGCCGCGCTGCAATATGGATTTTTGTACAAGAACGAAATGCAGAGACTCGCTGAAGGAATTACGGTTTATCCGGGCGACGTGTTCTTGCCGAGCATTAACGAATCCAAAGTCAAGCCTTTTGCAATCCATGTGACCAATGGCAGCTGGCGCCCGTTATTGCAACGCATCAAGAACTTTCTTAGAAATGCACCCCGCGGGACGTACGAAAGCCGACTCGCCGCTTACGAAAAAAAGAAACCTCTTAAGCTTCAAGGATGATTATGCCCTCTGTCAAGTATCTTTTTGTTCTGACCAGTTCTACGAAGGATTTCTTTTGCGAGCAGACGCTCGTGGCTATCGCATCGCTTCGCGACCACAACCCGAATGCATTTGTGACGCTTTTGACGGACGACAAAACGGCTGCTACGCTCACATCAGGTTCGCGAGCTGCTTTGAAAGAGGCGGTTGATGAACTGAAGGTACTCACGCTTGACGAAAAGTTCACGCCGATGTTGCGTTCCCGTTACCTCAAAACGGTGATGCGTAACGAAATTGATGGCGACTTTTTGTACATGGATTCGGACATCGCGATTGTCGATGACCTCTCGATTCCTGACGAATGGCGTGGCGGCATTTACGCCGTGCTCGACTTCCATACGAATTTGTCGAAGGCGATTAATCGCAAAAAGGTCTTGAACAATGCTAAGATGATGGGCTTTTCGCCGATTTTGAACGACGAAATTTTTAACGGGGGCGTGATGTTTGCCGCCGATACGCAGGAAGCCCGCGACTTCTTTAAAATGTGGCATGAACTTTGGCTTTATTGCGTTTCTAAAAACTTCCCGTACGATATGGCTAGCCTCGCTGAAACCAATTACAAGTTCGGTTATGTCACGAAGAAAATGGATGGTGGTTGGAACTGCCAGCTCGCTTATGGCAATCGATTCTTGCCAACGGCGAAAGTGCTACATTTCTTTGGCTCTCGCATTATCGACACGCGTGGTCACAAGGTTCCGGAATCGATGAATTTGTTCTTGCCGAAGATCTTACGCAAGGACTTTTACACGAACTTGAAAAATCTTCCGGTGACCGTGAATGCGGACAAGTCCATTCACATCAACGAGTATTACGACGACGTGATTTTGCATGCGAAGGAAGCATTTGAATTCCAGACGAGAAAAGTGGGTGCTGCCGGCGCTTACATCATCCGCTCGTATGCTTTCGCGAAATCGCTCGCATGGCTGTATAAGCATTTGCCGATTCTCGTGAAGCCCCTGCATGTTTTGGGCACTATTATCGGTAAATAAACGCTAGCGGTCTAGCATTGTTTGCTAGTTGCCTAGCATTTCATTAAAGAGACGCATCCAGTTATCGCCGATTTTATCCGGGGTAAAGTCCATGGAACGCTTCCATCCGTTTTCTTGGACTTGCTTCCGGTATTCTTCGTCTTCAATCATTCTTGAAAGGGCGTTTGCGAGGGCTTCCTCGTTTTCGCATTCTACGCACAAGCCTTGAGAATCGTCTTGGATGATTTCTCTTTGACGGCCTTTGTAATCGCAAGCGATGCAAGCTGCTCCCTGTGACATGGCTTCAATGAGAACCATGCCGAATCCTTCATAGCGGCTGCTGAGTACAAAAATTTCGGAGTCGCTGAAGAAATCTTTGATGTTCAGGTGGAACCCGGAAAGGATGACGCGATTTTCCAAATGCTTTTCAGCAATCAGGTTTTCGAGATACTGGCGACCTTTATCTCCTTCGCCGGCGATTTCGACGGTCCAATCGGGATATTTTTCGTGTATTCGTGCCCACGCTTTGATGAGAATGTCAAAGCCCTTGCAGTGCCAAATATTTAATCGACCGGCGGCAAGAATCCGCTTTTTCTTGTTCGGGTTCAGCTTCTCTGCTGGCGTTATAGAAAGCGGGTTTGGCATGACCACCGTTTTCTTGAATCTTTTTTCGACAATGTCGTGATCCGTTTTTGTCAAAACGGTAACGCAGTCGTAAACGGCGTTAAAATAGAACTTGAGCAGATACGGGAAAAGATGCCTTTGCGAATAAGGATTCTTTTCAAAAGAACTGTGGTCGGACGAAATGATTTTCTTGTGGAACCCTAGAGCCGCAAGGTATGTATAGAAAGTGGAATCCGGCATGACGCCGATAATGATGTCGGGATTCTCTTTTTTAATGACACGGCGAAGGCTGAAAATTTTTAAGGGGAAATAATGACGGAAACAAGGGAGAATTTGAACATTTTTTTCGATAGGGTAAAAGTCCGAAATGTTGTTCCGTTCCTTGTTGCTTACGAAAAAAACGGTGTGCCCCATTCGGGAAAATTGGTTGGCTAGTTGAACTGCCACGTTTTCCCCGCCACCACGAGCGATTCGATTAAGGACTATCATTATTTTCATAATGTGTAAATCTAGTAAAAAATGCGTCTGCACTTACTTTTTTTATATTTTGCACATGGTTACAAAGAAATCTTTACAAGAAAAATTTTCAGCGTGGTATATCCCACTTATTTGTAAGCACCAATTCAAAGCTTTGGCTTTCTATCTCCTGCTTGCCGCATTATGCGCATTCCCCATTTTCGTTAAACCGGGTCTTCGACTGGATGCAGACCTCTCTCATTTGCTCCCCGATGAAACCCCTAGCGTTCTCGCTTTGCAGGAATCGTACGAGCGTTTTGGCAGTACGGACCGTTTCACGATTGCCATTCAGAGTGACGACCCTGAAATTGTGGCGGCAATGCAGGATTCCGTTGAAAACTACATTCATAGCCGTTGGCAAGGCGATTTCGTATCGACGCAAAAAGATGAAGAAAACCAGTTCTTCAAGGATAACGCTCTCCTCTATTTCCCGGTATCTCACTTGGAGCGTATCCGCGACAACCTAGAAGATCTCCAGCTAGAACTTGGACGAAAGAATGGTCCGCTAGTTGTGGATTTGTTGGGCGAATCGACCGCCGATACCTCCGAGAAAAAAGAACGCATTTGGTTTGATGAAAACTTGCCGCAGGAGCTTGGACTTCCTGATGAAGCCATTGGAGCTTTTGCATCGTTCCTTCAGAAGAACAAGACTACAGGTTCTTCTCAAAATGCGGCCGAAGAATGGCACCCCAAAGATCCTGTGCCAGCGCACTTGAAGGCTCGTCTCATTGGCTGCCCGCAGCCTGACAGTACCGGAAAGATTTTCTTTAATGGCGTGGTGAACGCAAAACTGATTAAGCCCTCTACGGACTATGAATTTGTCACGCATATTCTTGCTCGTACGGATACTTTGCTCCAGCATTTCAATGGAAAGACTTATCCTGTTCCGACTCGTTTTACTGTAGATGGTACTTATGAAGGTCTTAAGGAAGTGGATGAAGTCGCTAACGACAGTATCTTCTCGTTCGCAATCAGCTTGGTGTTGATTTTGCTTTTGACTTCATATTTCTTTAGGGGAATTAAGGGCCCGATTCTTGTTACAGGCTCCGTGCTTTACGCTTGCATTCCGACGTTTGCATTTACGGCTATTTTCTACGGCAAGTTAAATCCGTTTACGGTCTTTGTCGCGTCAATCATTTTGGGAATTGGCATTGACTATTCCATCCACATGCTTGGAACGGCTCAGAAATTGCTGAACCAGAAAGCATCTTTGGAAGAGGTTCTTCAAGAAGCTCAAAGGCGTATGCTAAAGCCGTTTGTCTTGGCTAGCTTTACGACGATTGCCGCGTTCCTTACTTTGCTTGCCGCTCATTTCAAGGGCTTCTATGAATTCGGTGTGGTCGCCTCTGCTGGTGTGTTCTTCAGTATGGCCACTTCTATTCTCGTGCTCCCGGTTTTCATCAAGTGCATGGGTGGCATTCCCCGGACTCCCGATAACAGTTTCTTCCCGAAGGCTTGGACTGAATCCCAGATTCTCAAGTTCTTTAGGGTTGCCGCAGTCATCGGTTTGATTCTGGGCGGGATTTCACTCTATTTTGCTCCGCATGTGGATTTCGAACACGACTTGAAGAACCTTCGTCGTTCTTCCACGGTAAAGAAGGTCGCGGACAACAAGATTTCTACAAAGGTGACTCGCGCTAGCTATAAGGCTAAAACGTCAACACCTGCGGCTGTGATGGGCTCAAAGGTGTCTCAGTTGGATCGACTCTACGACACGTTGATTTATCGCCTCAACGTGGAAAAGGATTCCATGCTGGGAAGCTTTATCACGCTCAAGAGCTTTATTCCGCCAAAGGATTCTCAAGAAGCTCGTCTTCAAGTCATTGAAGAAATTCGTGACTTGGTAGAGGCTCGCGTCTTTGATCGTGCCGAAGGCGAAGATTCCGTCAACATCGCCAACTTGCGTAAGCTTGCTGCGGTTGAAAAATCGTTTGATCCAGAAGATATTCCTAGCTGGATTCTCGATATCGTCCGCGAAAAGGACGGCACGTACGGCAAGATTGGCTTTATCTACGGCGACTTCCCCAGCTGGGATGCGAAGGCGTTGCAGCGTTTCCAGGACCGTTATGGACATTGGAACTTTGATGGCGAAAACCTCCGTACGTTCTCCTCGCAGTTTATTCTTTCGGACGTGATTTCATCTGTCAAAAACGACAGTTTCAATTTGGCGATTGTGATTATTCTTGTTATTTTCGGTACGCTTCTCATTTCGTTTAGAAAGCCGAAGATTTTCCTTGTGGGCTGCATTCCCTTTGGTATGGGCGTTCTCCTTTCTTTAGGACTATTGGGATTCCTCAATGGCGTTATTGATTATGGCAGAATCAGCATTTACAATGTGATTGTGATTCCGATGACGTTGGGTATCGGTATCGATGCTACTATACACCTTGTCACGGCATGGAATTCCGATAATACAATGACGCTTCGTCGCTTGATGGATACGACTGCCCGAAATGTCATGGCTAGTTCCTTGACAACGATTGCAGGCTTTGTGGGATTCCTCTTTACGACGCATAAGGGTTTGAAAGGAATTGGCGATCTCGCTTGCATGAGCATATTCGTATTCTTGGTTGCAAGTATCGTGTTCTCTATGTTCCTGTGCGGTACCATCTTAAAAAAGAAGTAGTTGCATGAGATTTATCGAAATCTACCGTAGCATAATGCAAGGTGTTTGGAATATCGGCTTTGTCGAGAACACCTTGGATGGAGTCATTGCTGGCGAGCCTCTGAAAATCAGGTGGCTGAACCACAAGTGCAAGGACCGCTGGTTTGCGGACCCCTTTATTCTCGATGTTACGGAAGACAAGATATATGTCTTGGTCGAAGAATACTACTACCCGCACAAGAGGGGGCGACTTGCGATGCTCACCATCGACAAGGCGAGCAACACTCTTCTTAAGGCAGATACAATTCTGGAATTGAATTCGCATCTCAGCTTCCCGGCGATTATTCGTAGGGAAGATAAGATTCTTGTTTATCCCGAAAATTTCAAGGGTGGCGGCCTGAAACTATACGAATTGGACTTGGAAAAGCCTGCCTTGGTGAACGGAAAGCAAATAAGTGATGCACTCCTTACGGATGCGGTCTATACGGAGTTGTTTGGCAAAAAGCAGATTTATTCTACAGCGATTCCAACGCCGAATGGTTCCACTTTGGGCGTGTATGAAGTTGACGAATCTGGAAAATACGTCAAGGTGAAGGAATATCATTTCCCTGAAAATATTGCGAGAAACGCTGGCGATTGGTTTGAGTATAAAGGAAAAATTTATCGTCCGGCACAGGAATGCAATGTGGAATATGGTCACGCCATCTCCTTCCAGCAAGTCGAAGAATCTTCTGACGGTCTTGTGTTTAAGGAACTGTGGAGAAAGTCTTCTCCGCACCCGACGATGAAGGTGGCTTTCCATACGTTCAATATGTACAAGGGCGTGATGGTTGTGGATTGCCGTGGATACCGCTACAAGGTGCTTGCCGGCATTATCAACTTCTTTAGGCGCCCGTTTGTAAAAGGATAATTTCTGGATGAAGCAGTTCTTGAAAAATCCGTACGTGCTGATAACGATGATTGCCTTGCTGGTGCAGTCAGTGATGCTGGTGTTCTTTTACGCCCTTCCTGACCCGCTGGGGCTTTCGTTATTGGAAATGTTTTCTGGAAAAATCCAGTGGCAGATGATTATGGCGTATGGCGGTATCTTGGTGATATCCGGCCTCTTTATGCTTCTGAAAATGCCCCGAGGACTTGCCGTCTATTACATCGTCTATTTTTTCTTTGCTACCGCTGACTATGAGGTGTTCCGCTTTTCGCACCAGCGCCTTTCTTATTCGTTTGTCCGAACATATTTCCATCCGTCTAATTTGTTTGACAGCACCTCTGCTTCCGTTTTGGGCGGTGATGCTCTTGGCTCTGTCCTTTGGATTGGCTTATATATTCTTGTATTAGTCGCAGGAATCACGTTTGTTGTTTTATACTCTCTTAAGAAAAGAAAGATTGGCAAGTCCATTGACAATGCGATAACGTTCCCCAAAAAAGTTCCGATATCCTTTATTTCTACCGGTGTTTTCTTGTCTGTATTCCCTCTGGTTCTCTTTTTGACGGGAACCCGCGCTGTATTTCATGTGCCTATTGTAAAATGGCCTATTGACATGCAGTTCAATTTGGGAAAATACACGCTGACTTCGCCGATTCTCCATATTGTGGCGTGGGAGACGTTTGAGTTTGTTCGTGATAACGAGAAAGTCACGAAAGAGCTGGTGGATGACCTGAACACATTTTTGCCTGCGGACAAAATCGAAGCACGTCAGGATGTGATGAACTATCCGGTGTATTTCAATGCTGCCCAGCATGAGTACAAGGCTCAACGCCCCTACAACATCGTCTTTGTCTTTGGCGAATCCTATAAAGGCCGCATCTTGAACCAGATGCTTTCGGGCGACACGGCTCTTGCTCCGAATCTCTGGAAATTGGCGAATGGTGGCGGGCTGTGGTTTAAGAACGCTTATAGCGGCGGATATCCGACGGTTCGCGGAACAACTTCGACGTATCTCGGCTTCCCGACTCATCCGAACCGTGATGTGCCCAGTTTTTACGCGTCGAATCATTTTAAGGGATTCCCGGAATATTTGGAAAACTACAAGAGAGCTTATGTGACCATTTCCAATCCGGTTTTTGATCACACCTTGCCGTTTGTAGAACGCTTTTTTGGTGACAACTGGAAATTGATTCCAGAAGAAAAAATTACTGGAACTGCTGATAGTTTAGGTGCAGACCTTGCAATACAAATGTTAGGTGAAATGCCTTACGATAAACCTTGGTTCCTGCTTTTTAATACCATTGCGACTCATATCCCGTTCTATAGCTATCCGGACGCTTTTGCTCCAAAGCCGGACGATCCCATGATTCGTTATCGCAATGCGCTTCGATATACCGACCAGCAATTTGGCCGCTTTATGGAACGCCTTTCTGCGCGTCCTGATTTTGACCGCACTGTAGTCGTGTTTTTAGGCGATCATGACACTCCGGTAGATTCTGTAGATCGCAGAATCCCGCAGCCGATAGGTGTATCTTCTTCTCGCATTTTCATGGGAATCTTTTCTGCTGACACGAATTTGTTCCAAGGACTTACCGTCCGCGAAGATGTGGCTTCGCAATTGGATGTGGGGCCGACTATCTTTGATTTGGCTCAAGTCCGTGCTCCGGGGCATTTCTGGGGATATGACTTGCTGACTCAAGAACGCCCTGCAAATCAGCCTTCGTTGTTCTTTGGCGAGAATGGCTATTATCTGGGATTCAGGGATCACGTTCTTACGGGTGGCCTGAAGAGCGAAGAAGTGTATAGCGGCGTGAACCAGAACTTTGTGATCGTTACGGATTCCGCTTCTCAATACTGGAGAAACAGAGCTGTTGGCGTGAGCAAGATGTTGCGTTCCTTGCTCCGCAACGATAACATGATGCCCTAAAGTCCTTTTTCCAAGCTATAATCTGAAATCTTAATCAATGTATCGAGAGTCGCTCCTAAGTATTTTTCTTTGGTGCGACTTTCTTCGTTTTGAAGCTTGCCTGTGAGTTCGTGTTCTTGGCGGGTATCGCTTTCTGCAAAGAGGTGCGTTTCATCTTGTGCAGGGTACTTCGCGATAAAGCGGAATCCGTCGAGTCCAGTAGCGGCGTATCCGGCGTATGCTCCGAGGGACAAGCCGGCAACCGGTTCGGGCTCGGAATTTGCCGTATCAGCCGAGATGGCGGTCGTTGTGTCGGCCTGTGTAGGCGAATTGCCGCGCAGCAAGTTGTGTCCCATGAAAATGTTGGGGACAGCAAATCCGGCGAGTTCAAGCACGGTGGGAGCAATGTCAATCTGTGCAGCAGTCGTTGTATCGCGAACTGCATCCAAATTCTTTCCATGAATTAAGAACGGAATCCAGCTGATGTTTGAATATCCGCCTCCGTTCATCGTTGAAACTCCGTTTTCACCGAGAGGAAATCCGTGGTCGGCCATGACGATGACGTAGGTGTTCTGGTACCATTCTTCGTTTTGAACAGCACGGATAAAACGGGCGAGTTGCCTATCGGCGTAGTTCATCGTTACGTTGATACGTTCTTGCAGGGGCATCGTTTTTTGTTCGTCGGTCATGCCAGCGGCAAAGTTAAACGGATAATGGTTGGAGCGCGTCATGAGGGTTGCAAAGAACGGCTTGCCTTCTTTGGAAAGCGTATCGCGCACAAATTCAATCGCATGGTCCATAAAGGTAGAATCGTCTTCGCGGTCGCGGTTGTAGTGCTGTGCCGTGTACCATTTTGCCATCCATACGCCCAAGTTATCCCAGGCGGGGTCGGCTGCAGACATATAATGCGTGGTGTAGCCGGAATCAGTAAGTGTCGAAACAAAGCTTGGGAGCGTGACGTGTGCCAAGTCAGTGGACTGCGCGAGGCTGGAGTGGTGCGGAATGCCGATGTGCGTAGAAAGTACTCCGCCAGTCGTAGGAACGCCGCTGGTGTGCATTCGCATCCATACGTGAGAATTTGCGGCGAGAGAATCCATAAACGGCGTGGGGGAGGGTTGAATTTGCGGATTCATATAACCCGTGTTAAGGCCGCGTTGCGATTCCATGAGCACTAGAATAAAGTTGGGCTTCATCTCGCGTTGGGCTTTGAGCTTTTCACTGTTCAAAAGTTCTGCGGTGGGAATGCGGTAAAGCGGAAGTCCGTTCCCTTCTTTTGCATCAGAGAACTGCCAAGATGAATCGCCTTCGATTCTTTGCCACAGATTCTGGTACGAAACTCGGTACGCGTCCAAGTCTTTTTCGGTAATGCCGGAGGCATTCTTTGCTTCGAACAAGTCCTTGTAAATCAAAGCTACAACGGGACGGAGCTTCTCCATGCGGGAATTGCCGGTCCATATAAGATAAACGTACGAATACGAAGCGATGTAGAAAATCACCATCGCAATTACAGATTTCTTCACGTAGAATCCGTCTGTCGTGCGGTGCCATTTGCGCAACAAGCGGTACAACCCGTATGCCGCCGGCAGCATCAATGCGAGCACCACGAACTGCAAATACGGCACAGACAAGTCGTTGGCCACGTAATCGTAGAACACAATTATAGACGACGTATCCTTGTAAGTATCGACAAGCCCGAACGACAAGTGCCCACCCAAGAATCGCTGGGTCTCGTTGTCGAGAAGAGTCAAAAGCAAAATTGCACTGTGAAAAATCCCGTAAAGGACCGGTACTGTTTTCTGTGTTACGGCACCATACTTAGAGCCCAAACGCCCTGCAAGCTTTGCTGCAAAGACACCAAGAATCAAAAACACCACCAAGGCGTTCACAATCCACATAAAGTCGATGCACACCGCATGGAAAATAAACCAATCAGGCTTGCTTACAAACGGGAATCCATAGGGATTGTTGCGAAACAAGAGCAACACGCGAAGCAGAATATGCATGCCCCATACTGCAAGCGAAATCAAGACAAGATTCTGAAAAGGGGCCAAAGCCCCACCCAATTTTTTGAAAAAGTTACCCAGCATCTTCATATGGGTACAATATAGTAGAAAATTCTTTGTAAAAACGATTTTGAATGTTTAGGACGGCTTTGTCAAAACGCATATTTCTATTTTGAAATTGGATGAATTCGTTTTAATTGGATTTGGGCGATGATAAAGAAAATTTCTCTGTTGGTTGTTACGCTTGCTTGTGCCGCTTGTGCAATCATTATCGGTCTTCCTAATCGTGCTTGTACCGAGGGTGGAACGGACCTTTTCTATTTCAATGGCGAACAGTGCCGAGTTGTAACACATCCGCTCAACGAATATATCGCCAAGCATTATTCGCAGTGGCCATTTAGGCCTTCGGTTGGGAAATGGCATTTCGCTCCGATGTTTACGTATTTCAATCCTGAAAATGGCGGTGGTTATTCGGCATATTGGAGTCTTCATGATTCTTCGCTTTACTTGGATAGTGTGCTCATAAAGTCATATTCGCGTTCAATAGCGCTTCCAAAGGAATTTTTCGAAGGAAAAGGAACGGACCCTAGAATTGTTTCGGTGAACATTCCTCCACAGGAAATTGTTTTGAACACGTCTGCTGAAAAACGAACGTTCAAACAGAATAGCGAACCGTTACTTGCGGATTTTGTCAGTGATACTATAGGCTTTGAGTGTGGAAGGACGTTTTACGAATTTGTCGTCAAAAATGGCCGTGTTCTATCGCGGCCCAAAGAATATTTCCGTTATAAACGGGATAATTTAAATTATTGTTTTTTAGCTCCTCCGTCTTATGGCAAGAAACGGAGTGGAGAAAATCTTGAATTATACCAAGAAACAGCTTCTCCGTTTAGCGCTTATTACAAAGTTTTAGATAGCCTTCGCCAAGTGCTAGATGATAAAGGCAATGAAGAATTTCTAAAATCATTCCGTAAAGACTCTAGGTTTAAGCGTTTTGAGGATTTCTTTAATATCAAAGCCGTTGCTAGCCTTGGTCATTCTGTAGATGATGTTGAATATTCTGTTTATGTAACGCTGAAAGGGGAAACGCCTTTTAATGAACTTGTCCTGAAACTTCTCAAGTATGAAAATTTTTATGAAGACCCGATTGAATCGGTCAAGCTTTTTTTGAAGACTCTGATTGCGGTTCGTAAAAATCCGACTTTTGAAAAATGGTTGCGATATAAAAATTCTTTGAAGAACTACACTGAGGTGGCTTTGGTTTATCAGGATTCCTTGGGACCTTTTCATCCTGTTTTAAGAGATTCCGTTTGGAAAGGTGTGGGGATGAGGGGCGAATATGTAGGTACGCTGCTATATGATGACTTTCTTTATGAATTAGCGTTGAGCGATAGTGGCGATGTTCTTGTGTGTAAGGCTTGGATAGCGGAAGGTGAAAACTTTTTTAATATCGTTGATGATCGACCTTTTCATAGAGGTCATAAACGTCTAGTTGAAATGGTGGAAAATGTAACTTTCTTCGATTACATTATCATCCGCAATGACGGGAAAATAGAATTTGGCCCCCAAAGCGGAGAACTGTAATTTACGTTTTTGTTACATGAAAATAGCAGTGGACCCTATCAGGGCTACGCCCCTCCAGGGTGACAGGTTGCGGGGAATATCACGATTTTCTCCAGGGTGGCGGGTTGCACAATGTGTGGGTTCCCTTCAGTGATACAGTTTTAAAACATTGCTTTCCTATCACGTCATGGCGGACTAGATCCGCCATCTTTCTAGCTTATAGAAATATTTTTTTTCGCGTCATGGGCTTTGCGT
>CAMZGI010000047.1 GCA_947306305.1 uncultured Fibrobacter sp. | reverse complement strand
CTGGAATCCGTTGGGGAACATAAGCTGCTCAAATAGTTGAATAGCCCGGGGCACATCCCCTTCATTCAGAAACAGCTTTGGCATACCCACCGCCCGTCCATGCCTTACAGGCATAATAGCTATATTCCTCCATATGGAACTCAGGACGATCAGATACTTTTTGGCGGTGGCCGAGCAGGAGAGTTTTTCTGCGGCGGCGAACAACGTGCTTTTCGTGACGCAGCCGACGCTTTCGCGACAGATGCAGGAGCTGGAAGAGGAACTGGGCGTACAACTGTTCGTGCGCAGCAACAAGAAGACGACGCTCACCGAAGAGGGGCTTCGCTTTCGCAAGCGTGCGCAAGAAATCATGGAACTGGTGGGCCATACCGAAAAGGAATTCGCCGAAGCGAGCAAGGAAGAAATCGCGGGCGACGTGTATATCGGTGGCGGCGAGACCAAGGCGTTCAACATTATCGCGGCGGCTTGCAAGCGCATGCAGGCGAA
Organism: uncultured Fibrobacter sp.; assembly: GCA_947306305.1. Taxonomy (GTDB): domain Bacteria; phylum Fibrobacterota; class Fibrobacteria; order Fibrobacterales; family Fibrobacteraceae; genus Fibrobacter. The sequence goes on along the minus strand of CAMZGI010000047.1, from coordinate 12,998 downwards.
GCATCCGAAAATCCGCATGAACATCACCAGCGGCAACGCCCAAGACGTGACGGAGAAACTGGACCAGGGGCTTCTGGATTTCGGGCTTTTGGTGGAACCCGTCGATAAGTCGAAATACGAGTTCGTGGAACTCCCTGCGAAGGATACGTGGGGCCTGCTCATCCGCAAAGATAACCCGCTCGCGAAAAAGGGTTTCGTGACGGTCCGCGACCTCGAAAACATTCCGTTGCTCGCGTCTCGGCAGACCATGATGATGCGTGAATTTTCGGGGCTACTCGGGCGCGACCTGAATTCGCTCAACGTGATCGCCACATACAACCTGATTTACAACGCCTCGGTTTTCGTGGAGCAAGGACTCGGAGCGGCATTCTGCCTGGAAGGCCTATTGAACACCGGTGGCAAGAGCAAACTTACTTTCGTGCCGTTCACGCCGCTTCGCACCAGCGGTCTCGTGGTCGTATGGAAAAAAAGTCCCGTGTTCAGCAAGCCCGCAGCGGCCTTCCTGCAAAGCTTGAAGCAAGAACTCGGAATGGAATAGCTTATTTACAACAATACACACGAGTTTTTATTATCAAAAAAAAATGCCCGACCGTTCAAAGTCGAGCATTGTTTGGATTTACACGTACAACCCTTTTGAGAAGTATCTGTCGCCACGGTCGGGCAGCACAAACACGATGTTGCCTCGTGCTCCTGATTGTATCAGTTTAAGCGATGCCGCAAGTGCTGCACCTGAAGAAGAACCTGCGAAGATTCCTTCTTTGTTCGCCAAATCACGAGCACCTTTGAACGCGTCGTCATCGGTAATTTTTACGACCTTATCGACTAGCGACATATCCATCGTGTCGGCGATAAAATCGTTTCCGATTCCTTCGATATTGTAATCTCCATGTTCGCCGCCGCCCATCGTGGAGCCTACGGGGTCAGCAAGCACGCCTTGAATCTTCGGATTCTTTTCTTTAAGGTACTTGAGAATTCCGGTGAATGTGCCGCCACTTCCCGCACCTGCAACAACGTAATCTATTTGACCATCGAGATCTTCGTAAATTTCGGGACCGGTCGTCTCGTAATGAGCACGCGGATTTGCCATGTTGCGGAACTGTCGCAGAGAAACAGCACCCGGAGTGACTTGCAAAAGTTCTTCGGCTTTTTTCTCGGCACCAAGCATCCCCTCTTCGCGAGGTGTGTTAATCAATTCAGCACCAAGAGCACGCAAAAGCGTTTGCTTTTCTTGAGAGAACTTCGTTGGCACGACGAACACCACACGGATTCCGCGGTTGAGCGCGGCAAAAGCTATTCCAAGCCCAGTGTTTCCGGCAGTCGCTTCGATAATCGTTCCACCCGGTTTCAGCACACCACTTGCAAGTGCATCGTCAACCATATAACGCCCGGTACGGTCTTTGACGCTTCCCGATGGATTATAAAGTTCAAGTTTTGCAAATAAATTCACACCTTCAGGAACGCCCACATGATTCAACTTTACGAGCGGAGTATGTCCCACTAGGTCTTGCATCGATTCATAGTAATGCATCTTGAGCCTGCCTTAATTTTTAGATGCAGCGATTGCCGCATTCAAATCCGCAATTAGGTCATCGACTTTTTCAATGCCCACAGACAAACGAATCAGTCCATCAGTGATGCCCACTTTTTCGCGAATATCCTTCGGAATAGACGCATGGGTCATCGTCGCAGGGTGGCAAACAAGGCTTTCTACGCCACCGAGACTTTCGGCAAGCGAAATCAGATGCAAGCCCTTGAAGAATTTCTTGATATCGTAATTTTCATAAAGTTCAAACGAAATCATTGCACCGCCATTTTTCGCCTGACGCTTGTTGATTTCGTAACCTTGTGCGGTCGGGAGTCCCGGATAATAAACTTTCTTGACGGCTTCGTGCTTTTCGAGATAACGTGCAATTTGTTCTGCATTTTCAACGTGACGATCGAGGCGAACGCTTAAAGTCTTGATACCGCGAATCAAGAGGAACGAATCGAAAGGTCCAAGCACCGCACCCGTTGCATTCTGCGTAAACGCAAGACGTTCTGCAATAGCTTTATCCTTGACTACAGCGAGTCCTGACACCACGTCGCTGTGACCACCCAAATACTTTGTCGCGCTATGCACCACAATGTCGGCACCAAGTTCCAGCGGACGCTGCAAATACGGAGTCATAAACGTGTTATCGACAATTGTGAGAATTCCATGTTTCTTCGCAATCGCGGCGACACCAGCCAAGTCCGTGACCGTCAAGAGCGGATTCGCTGGGCTTTCTACAAAGAAAGCCTTTACATCGGGAGTAACCTTTTTATCCAAAGATTCCAAATCGGTCGTATCTTCAATGGAATAGGCAATGCCGAGATTCTTGAAAACTTTATCCAAAACTCGGAAAGTTCCGCCATAAACGTTGCTCGAAATGATAATACGGTCGCCCTTGTTGAACAACGAAAGCACCGTCGAAGTTGCGGCCATGCCAGAGGCAAATGCAAAGCCTGCTACACCGCCTTCAAGTTCTGCAATCAACGCTTCAAGAGCTGCACGCGTGGGGTTTCCCGTACGGGAATATTCCCACCCCGTATTTTCGCCGAGACCCGCTTGCTTGTAAGTGGAAGTCTGGTAAATAGGGACATTCACCGCACCCGTGTGAACATCGCCATCAATACCACCATGAATCAAAGCTGTTTCGATATACTTGTAATTAGACATTTTTAAATCCTTTTTTGTTTGAGTTGAGGGCTAAAAAGCCCATAAAAAATGCCCGTGCAGGTTATCCTTACACGGGCGAGAAAAACATTCAATACCGCAATAAGCGCCCGTCAACATCGGTCGTTCATACAACAAATATTTGCAAATTGAATCGTCATCTTGTTTAAATTCCTATAAGTTTTGTAGGTACAAATATAAAACAGAATTTTTGGCAAGGCAAGAGGGTGATATAAAAGTTTTTCCAGAAAGAAAAATATTTTCGCTGAGTTATATCGAATTTTTATAGCTAGTTATAAGCATGATGTTTACCCTATACTTCTCTTAAATCTCGATGCTCGTTCGGCAATTTTATTTCGATACAAGTTTATCTTGGCTATCGCTTCGGCGATGGGGAGCGCTATATCGAACGCACGAACGTTAAAACGAGCCAGAGATTGAATCGCTTGTGGACCAAGTTGCGAACAAAGGACGTAATCCAAATCGGCAAGGTTTTGGGCAGCAGAGAACATCGAGGAATGTTCCAAGTCACGTTGTCCGCAGGTTCCATCTCCACATGAACCGTCGCAATGCTCCGGCTTTACGCGGACTTCAACTTTCTCAAATTTTCCACTAGCATCATCGACTTCATAGACATCAAATGCAGCAGCATGTCCAAAGTGAACATTGACATTCACTCCATCGTTTGTGGCTACAGCTACTTTATACTTAGGCATAATTGAAATTCTCCTTTACACGAAATCGGCATAGAATTTAAAAAGAGGAACAAGCAATTTCAAGATTAAACAAAAACGTCAAATGTCAAAAATCGTTTTTTCGCGGCATGCTATAGATTGGCGCTGAATCCGATTATAGGCAACGCTTATAAGCGAGAAGTTTTTTGAATTTTTTCTTATCAAAACACCAGAAAAGATATTGGATATTGCGGCACACTATTCTAAAATTTCGCGAAAACCTAGCATTTTTATAGGTATAAGCCTATTCAAGGCTAATTCTATTTAACGCTAATTGACAGGTGGTAAAAATTCTATGGCATCAACTAATATTAATTTAAATATGACCTCGGTCGAAAATCGCGAGTATCGACTGGGAACTATTATCGGTTGGGACGGCAAGGCCAGCGACTTGATCAAGGAATCTGCCTACGACGAACGCAGTGCAAAAAAGCACGGTGGCTGCGCAGGCAAGGGCGGTGGCTGTAAACTTTGCGAATTGCATTCTCCGCTTAACCAAGAAACGATGTGCTCCAATGCTATTGTCCAGTGTCAGGTGGGTAACCTCACGGACTGTGCCTTGATTGACCATTCTCCAATCGGTTGCAGCGGTGAAAACTCTAAGTTCAACCTTGCTATGCATGTGGGCCTTAAGCGTCGCGGCAAGCCTCTGCAAAACACTTTGAACATCAGCACCAACTTGAAAGAACAGGACATGGTGTTTGGCGCTTCTGAAAAGCTCCGCCAAACGATTCGCGATACAAAGGAACGCTATAATCCAAAAGCGATTTTCATTGGCATGGCTTGCGCCACTGCAATTATCGGTGAAGACATCGACTCTATCGCCGAGGAAATGGAGCCGGAAGTTGGCGTGCCTGTCATTCCGCTGCACTGCGAAGGTTTCCGTTCCAAGCATTGGTCCACGGGTTTCGACATTGCATTCCATGGCGTTCTCCGTCAAATTGTGAACCGCCATCCGACCAAGAAGCAAAATGATTTGCTCAACATTGTGGCCCTTTGGGGGACCGACTACTTCTCTGAAATGCTCGCTCCTCTCGGATTGCGTGTAAACTATCTCTTGGATACTGCCTCTTACGATGAAATTCGCCAGGCTTCGGAAGCTGTAGCGACAGCAACCTTCTGCGATACGTTGGGCGGTTACATGGCTACGGCTCTTGAAGAATCCTTTGGCGTTCCGCAAATTGACGCTCCGCAGCCTTATGGTATCAAGGGTACTGACGAATGGCTCCGCGCTATTGCGAAAGTTGTCGGTAAAGAAAAAGAAGTCGAAGAATATATCGAAAGCGAACATAAGCGCATTGCACCGAAACTTGCTGAACTTCGCGAATTTTTCAAGGGCAAAAATGGCATCGTGATGACAGGTTCCGCTTATGCTCACGGACTTATCAGCGTTCTTTCGGAACTTGGAATTGGTCACGATGCAGCTCTCGTGTTCCACCATGACCCGATTTACGATGGTGCTGGTAAGCATCAGGACACTTTGAAAGAACTTGTTGAAACTTACGGCGACATTCCGCATTACACGGTAAGTAAAACTCGCGCATTCCAGCTACCGCAACTTTTGAAGCGTGCCAAGACGGACTTCTTGCTCATCCGTCATCCGGGTCTTGCATCTGTTGCTGGCCATCTTGGCTACCCGACCCTTACCATGGGCGACGAGCATATTCCGGTGGGCTATCAAGGCATTCTCCGTATTGGTGAAATGCTCAAGGGCGTTCTTTCACGTACAAAGTTTAACCAAGTTCTCAAGCGCAATGTGAAACTCCCGTATTCTGATTGGTGGCTTGCTCAGGACGATCCGTTCTACTTGACGAACCATCCAGAAACACTCAACGATTTGCCGGAACCGAGAAACCTTAAGTTCAGCAAAAATAATGTATCCGAATCGGAAAAAGCATAATAAGGGAGTTTAAAAATGTCAGAAGTTCTTAATACAGCTAAAAAGAAAAAAAGCAATTCTATTTCGGATCCGCGCGTTGGTTGTGCTGTTGGTGCGACCAATACGGTTGTTGGCATCAAGGGGGCTGTTCCTATAGCCAACTGCTCTCCGGGTTGCCAGCTTAAACAAACCGCATTCCTCACTTTTGAAAACGGCTTCCAGGGTAGCATTTATGCGGGTGCCGGTAATATGCCGAGTGCAAACTCTACCGAAAATGACATTGTGTTCGGCGGTATCAAAACGCTTGACCAGTTGATTAAATCAACTCTCAAAGTTTTCAATGGAGACCTTTATGTTGTCCTCACGGGTTGCGTGGGCGGCCTCATTGGTGATGACGTTCCGAGCTTGGTGAATGAATATCGCGATTTGGGTTACCCGATTGTCGCTGTAGATACGGCTGGCTTCAAGGGCAACAACCTTTTCGGCCACGAAGAAGTCGTGAATGCCATCGTGGATCAGTTCGTTGGTGATTACAAGGGCGAACGCAAGAAGGGCCTTGTCAACCTTTGGTTTGAAGTTCCGTATTACAACCAGAACTGGCGTGGTGACTATCAGGAAATCGCTCGCATTCTCCGTGGCGCAGGTTTTGAGGTCAATGTTCTTTTTGGACCTGAAAATAACGGTGTCAAGGATTGGTTGCGCATTCCGGAAGCTCAGTTCAACTTGGTGCTTTCGCCGTGGGTTGGCGTGAGAAACGCTGAACATCTTGAAAAAAAATACGGTCAGCCGTTCCTCCACATTCCAGAAATTCCTATCGGTGCCGAAGCCACTGCTGCATTTATCCGCAAGGTTGTTGATTTTGCCGGAATCGATAAGGAACAGAGTGAGAAGTTCATCGAGCAAGAAAATGGTATCTATTACTATTATCTTGAACACTTCTCTGAATTCTTCGCTGAATATTGGTACGGTATGCCGAGCGAATTTGCCATCACGGCTGATTCCGCTTACTCTCTTGCCTACACCAAATTCCTCGCCGACCAAATCGGTCTTATTCCGCGTAAGGTCATCATTTCAGATGATCCGCCGCAGAAGTTCCGCAAGGGAATCGAAGATGCTTTCCATAACATCAGCGAAGGCGTTGACGTTGAAGTGGAGTTTGAAGAAGATGGCTACTTGATTGAAAAAGCGATTAAGGAAGTGAACTTCTCTTCTGGAAAGCCGTTGATTCTCGCCTCTTCTTGGGAAATTACCATTGCCAATGACAAGGGTGCATTGTTCTTTGAAATCACGCCTCCGTCCAGCGAAACTTTGATTATCAATCGCAGTTTCGTTGGTTACAAGGGTGCTCTCAATCTTCTTGAAAAGATTTATAGCGCATCCGTTGGCGGTAAATAAATTTAATGCTTCTTCACTAATGAGAACAAAGAGTGCCGACTGATAATCATTCAGCCGGCATTTTTTAATAGCTGTTCACTATTGATGCTAAATTCTTATAAAAATACTTTATATGTAAATAAATTTCTTATATCTTGTGATAAAAATAAAGTATTTTACAAATCAAAATTTGTTTTCTAATTTATGCAGCGAAATCGAGAACATTGTGTTCCGAACTATTAACAAATCAACACGAGGATACCTATATGTGTTGTAGCATTAACCTCTCCAATAACTAAGCCAAAGCCTTTTGAAAAAGGCTGGCGCACAATTCCATAAACACGCAGAATAAACCTCTGCGCGGTTACCCAACTCATATCAAAAATAGGAGATTATCCATGAATTTCACAACGAAAAAATTAGCTGCAACAGCAATTCTTTTGTCTTCAATTTCGGCTTTTTCTGCAGAACCCATTTCTGTTACGACAAAATCTGGAGTAAGCGTAACACTCTATGGTTTTGCTTCTCTTAATGCCGCTTATGAAGATTCTAAAAGTAACAACGGTAATTTTGCAAACTTTGTTGCCGCTTCTGACCTCACCAATAAAAACGATGGCGGTTGGCATTTCACGCCGAACTTGACACGAATCGGATTCAATCTTTCGAGCGGCAGCGATACTTCGTTCTTCAAGGCGAATGGTAAAATCGAAGTCGATTTCTACGGCGGCGGTTCCGGCAACGCTCCTAATCCAAGACTCCGTCATGGCTACGGCGAAATTTCCTTTGGCAAGTCCGGCTTCTCCATTTTGGGCGGTCAAACATGGGATTTGATCTCTCCGCTGGTGACTCCGACGCTCAACGCTGGTGTTCTCAACAACTCAGGCGATCCGGGCCTTCGCAGAGCACAACTTCGATTGACCGAAAAAGTTCCTGTCGGTGATGGCTCTTTGGACTTTGCCGTTGCTCTTGTCCGCACCATTGGCGAAACGCAGCCGTACAACACTTCTTCTGCTTCGGAAACGGGTGTTGATGCAGACGCTCCCACATTCCAAGGACGCATTGGCATTGCCATTCCGCTGTGGGTCCAAAACAAAAAATTCGGTTTGGGCTTTTCGGGACATTACGGTATCGAAGAAATTGACTTGGACGCTACTGGCGACACCAAGGAAATCCCCACATGGTCTTTCAACATCGACTTGAATCTCCCCATTACGAGCAACTTCACCTTCCTTGGCGAATACTTTATCGGCGCAAATCTCGATACCTACGCAGCAGGCATTGGACGCGGATTTGTTTCAAATGCAGACGACCCCAAAAGCGTCCGAAGCATCGGTGCTTATGGCGGATGGATCGCCTTGCAAGCAAAATTCATCCAAAAGTTGGCCTTCAATGTGGGTGCAGGGCTTGACAAGCTGAAACGCAAAGACATCAGAAAAGTCGGTGGCCGCGAGCAGAACATTTCCATTTTCGCTAACACGACTTACAACTTGACAGAAGCCTTCTCGTTCGGCTTTGAATATCTTCACGTTCAAACGGATTACTTGACCACAAATTCAGTGAAAGAAGCCGACTTGAACCGTTATCAACTTTCTGCAACTTATGGATTCTAATAAAGGAGAATTTATACAATGAAACAGAATCAAATTGCTAATAAATTACATACTCGAATTGCTACGGCATTCTTGTTTACTCTCGCTTGCGTAACCTCTTCGTTGGCCGCAGACAAGCTTTCCATCGGCTACCTTTCTTCTACGGGTCAGGGAAAATTCTTCATCGCAAAAGATGCTGGCATATTCAAGAAAAACGGCCTTGATGTGGAATTGGTAGAATTCTCGAATTCTGGCGATGGCATTGCAGCAGTTCGTGCGGGTAAGCTTGATGCTGGCGCGTTCGGCTCTCTTGCTCCGCTCATCCATGTTTCACAGGGCGCTGATATTCGCGTTATTGGAGGGCTTATGGGTGGCGATCAGGCGGTTATCACTCGTAAGGAAAATGCAGGCTCTGTCAAAAAGTTGAGCGACCTCAAGGGGAAGAAAATTGCGACAATCCGCTTGGGAACTGCTGACGCAATCGTGCGCGGTGGCCTAAAGAAGGAGGGCATCGACTGGCGTAAGGATGTGACCATTGTAGAACTCAAGAATCCGCCTGCAGTTATCGAAGCTGTAAAGAACGGAAGCGTGTATGCGGGTGTCACATGGGGACCGCATGACCTCCGTGCCGAAGAAGCGGGCCTTTCTGTGGTGCTCCGCAGCAAGGATATCAATCCGGGCCATATCTGCTGCCGCCTCATAGCCTCTCTCCGCAAGCTCGAAGGTCGCGACGATGTTTACAAGCGCTTGGTCAAGTCTTTGATTGAAGCCGAAGAACTTGTTGCAAATGACCACAAGAAGAGTGTGGAAATTATTGCCAAGTGGATCAAGCTTGATACGGCTCTCGTGAACAAGGCGTTCTACAGCGGTTACGTGACTCAGGATACCGACCCCAATGTGAAAGGTGTCGAATTCTTCTGGGATTTCTTGAAGGATGCTGAATTCATCAAATCCGACAAGAAGGTGTCACAATATGTCCTCACGAACTACTATCGTGACGCCCTTGCAGAACTTCGCAAGCAACAGCCCAAATCTGAATTCTACGCACAGGCCGAAAAAATATTCCTATCTAGAAATTAAGGAACGAAAATGACACAAAAGCAAAGTGGTTTCAAAGCAACGAATCTTGGTTTTTCCTATGATGGTAAACCCATTTTAAAAGACATCAACTTAAAAATAAATCAGGGAGAGTTTGTTTGTCTTTTAGGAGAAAGCGGCAGTGGCAAGACCACTTTGCTGAACCTTCTCGCCGGCCTTACCAAGCCAAGCGAGGGGCGTGTTTATTGGAATGGGAAGGAAATTGAAAAACCTTCCGCAGAAAGGAGCGTGGTCTTTCAAGACTACACTCTTTTCCCTTGGATGACTCTTCTCCAGAATGTTTCGCTCGCTATCAAAAAGACAAAAAAAGTCAAAAACAACTATGCAAAACATTTAGCGGAAGAGTACTTGAATTTGGTGGGGCTTTCGGGTAGCCTTCATAAATATCCCTTTGAACTTTCGGGTGGTATGCGTCAGCGCGGTGCTATTGCAAGAGCGTTAAGCGTGGGTGCGGATGCGCTTCTTTTGGACGAACCGTTTGGAGCGCTTGATCCCATAAATCGCGCAAGTCTCCAGGATTTGGTTTTGGAACTTTGCCGTGGTTCTAAAGATCGTGCAATTACAACTTTATTTGTAACGCATGATATTCGCGAAGCGGTTTATCTCGGTAGTAGAATTATCGTGTTGGGCTCTACGCCCGGTCGCATTATCGCAGATATCCCTTTGGATTTTCCGGTGAAAAAGAGCCGTAGTGAATGGTTCCGCAACGAAAAAGTTCAACAAACGATTGCCGCTATCGAAGAGGCTTATCACAAAGATATTCTTGAAAAACTGGGCCATGTTGTGCAGGGAGGTGCAAGTATATGAGAATTTTTATAAAGTATCTGTCTAAATTTTCGGGAGTGCTATTTCTTCTGTTTTTGCTTGGAATCTGGACTCTCATCAGCTGTGGCCCGGAATGGAGTAGCCAATATTTGTTCCCGTCGCCCAAGGCTATACTGACTGCTCTTTTCAATTCTCGCGAAGAACTTTTGCGCAGCGCTTGGTCATCGCTTTTGAAACTTATTCCAGCTTACTTGGCGGCTGCAATTGCAGGCATTTCCATCGGGATTATTTCGGGATCAGTTCCGTGGGTTAGCAATATGCTCAAGCCCATTTCCCGATTTGCAGCCCCGATTCCGCCGAACGTTTACATCCCTTATGCCATTGCAATTTTGCCGACATTTTACTTGTCCTCTACTTTTATCATTTTCATCGCTGCCTTTTGGCCCATCTATTTGAACACGGCTGCAGGCGCAAGCGAAATTCCTGAAAAGTACAAACGAAATGCCGCCATTATTGGAATTGGCAAGTTTGAATACTTGTGGCGAATTGCATTTGTGGCAAGCCTTCCGTCGATATTCTCTGGGCTTTCTGTGGGCATGGGGCTTTCGTTTATTATGCTCACTGTAGCGGAACTCTTCGGCGAAAATACGGGGCTTGGGCACTTTGTGCAATTCTACGCTGACTACTCCGATTACCCGAACATGGTTGCCGGAATTTTGTGGACGGGTATCGTTGTCCTCGCGATTATGGAACTTTTTGAATTTGTAAAACGAAAACTTTTATTCTGGACAAAGGCAAATTAATTAAGCTTTTATCCTTATTTGATTTAAGCTTGCACTTTGTTGAGTTTGCCGGTATCCATAACGTGCTTACGCCACTTGCCGCTTTTCCAGCGTCGCCAGAAGATAACTGGAGCCGTTCCATAGACGCACACAAGCGTAAACCAGCACTGTTCTACAGACAAATGCAGCACATACGCCGAAATGTACAGCACCGTCGTTGCAGTCCAATTCATAATTGAAGCAGCAAACATAACCCAAACGGTATCGCCCGCACCACGGAGAGCTCCCGCGTAAATCACGAGCAGCACTTCTACCATGATGTAAATCGTCGCAAGACGCATCATGAGGATTGCAGACGGACGAGCCGACGCAAATACGACAAACGCATCAGACGAAGCGACAACAGCCTCAGGCTTGAAGATATCCGTAAGCACGCCTGGCAAAAAGATAAAGAGCACGCCAATAAAGAGAGAATACATCCAGCCGATTTTGAGCCCAGAATATGTCGAGCGGTTCGCCGCAGCACCCGCCTTGGCTCCCACGTAACGCCCCACAAGGCTTGTCGATGCAACCTCCAGCCCCATGAGCGGCACATACGCCACCATGTCCCAGTTGAACATCACCGAAGCCGCTGTCGCAGGAACCTCGCCAAGCCCATGGAACAAGAGAATCAAAAGCTGGAAAGCCATGATGTTGAGGAACATTTCGACACCCGAGGGGATTCCCCGCTTTAGGAGTTCCTTCATCAATTCACCGTTTATCGCAAACGAAGAAGTCGTTTCAAAACGCACGCGATAACGCTTGCCAAAGTAAGATGCAAAAAGCACAATTGTTGAAACCAAATTGCCAATCAGCGTTCCGTAAGCAGCGCCTGCAATACCCAAATGCGGAATCGGACCAACACCGTAAATCAAAAGATAATTGCAAACAATATTCACAACCATCCCGACAAATGCAGCCTTCATCACGATTTTTGTTTCGCCAATGCCGCTAAAGAAACACGGAACCGCATTCCTCACCAAATTAATGCAACCGCCGAACATCAAAATGTCAAAATACGTTGTCTGAGCCGCAAGCTGTTCAGCCCCCAAATGTTGCAAGCCAAAGACCCAATGTCCAACCGGAATTGTAAGGTATAAAAACGGAATGCTAAAAATCGACAGGTAAACAGCCTGCATAAAAATCTTGGAACATTCCGACTTTTTCTTAGCACCTAAACGCTGTGCCACCATTGCGGTCGTGTAGCTGATCATCCCCGTAAAAAAAGTAATGAACACGAGGTTCATGCCGCCACCGCCAAGCGAAGCGTTCATTTCGGCAGGGCTCAACTTCGACAAAAACAGGCGATCGACAAACGTCATCAACGTGTCAAACGACATCGACAAAAGCATCGGAAGCGCCACAACGAGCACATCCTTCATATCGCCATTTTTCTTAAACTTCTTGGGCTTATAGAACTTATTTAATAATACATGAAGCATAGCTTGGTAAACATAGAAAAAAGTATCTGTAAATAGAACCGTGTAAGGAGTAAGCCGGTCGGAAATAAAATCATACAAATATGATTTTGCATCTCTCACCTCGCACAAGTTTCCGGCTCAGAGGCCGGAATGACGCTGCACCCAAAGCAGGTCCTCTAAACAAATTATTTCTTCAACTTTTTCAAATTCTCAAGGCGGTTGAGGGCTTCGTAAAGCGTTTCGTCTTTTTTGGCAAAATGCAAACGCACTAGGTGATCCACGGGTTCGCGGAAGAAGCTTGAGCCGGGAACAGCCGCCACGCCCACCTTTTGAGCCATATCGATGCAGAATTTTTCATCGGGCTTATCGCCTTGAACGCCACACGAGCAATCACGAGAATTGCGCGATCCATACCCAAATTCACTAATGTCAATCAACACAAAATAAGCACCTTGCGGTTCAGTAAAACGCAAGCCCAAATCTCGCAAGCCACTCGTAAACACATTCTTCATGTGAGTGTAATGTGCTTGCAATTCCGTATAATACGAGTCGTTAAAACGTAGTGCAGTCACAGCAGCCTCCATCAGCGGAGCCGCCGCACCCACCGTCAAAAAGTCATGAA
>CAMZGI010000046.1 GCA_947306305.1 uncultured Fibrobacter sp. | reverse complement strand
CTGTAGAGGAACACGTATTGAACGCCGCGTTCTACGAGCCAAGCGAGCGTTCCGCTCTGGGCGAGGGCTCGGAAGCAGCCGCCGTTTCCGTCGGGAACGAGTGCCAAATGGTCTTCGCCATCGCGGACGGCTTTGCCGTCTGCAGTGAGCGCGCAGATGGTGCCCTGTTCAAAGAAACGGATGTCTTCGCGGTTCAAACCAAAGTAATCGTTTTCTTTAAAGAAGTTGACTGTCGCTTCGTGATTTAAGGGACTCGTCATGATGCACCACGGAATTGGGTGTTCTACACGTGCACCCAAGTTGCGCAAACGTTCCGCTTGCAGTTGGAACAAACTCTTGTGGCTCGGAAGCCCGATGTCGAACATGCCCTTGGGCCCATCGAAACCAAGGCGCGAACCTTGTCCGCCAGCGACGAGGAATGCGGCGACTTGACCTTTGCCCAAAAGAATTTCGCCAGTCTCTTTCCAGAAGTTGTAACGAAGGTCGTCGGTGGCGAGTTTCCACGGCATCGGCGTGAGGTCGGCTGAAACGTTGTCGCTCAAGCTCGCTGTGGATTTTTCGGCATGCAAAGCCTTGAGTTCTTGCCAGTCCTGTGTTGAAATGTCACGTTCGAGGTTCGCGCGTGCGTCCCCAGTCAAAGTTTCAAGATGTTGAGCCAATTCTTGCTGGCCCGCTGCGTTTAAAATTTCAATAATGTCCATGGAATGTAATATAGTAATAAGTTTGGAAATCGCATTTTCCCTATTTTATTTGCATCAAAAATAAAAAGCCCCTTGCGGGGCTTGGATCCTTCGCACTGCTCAGGATGACGTTCTCTAAGTTCTGCCAACTAAGCTCTAAGTTCTAGTAACTAGTACCAGCGGCTCCGCCGCTCACTCCCTAGCATCCGGGTTAAATCGCTTGACGGTCGCGCCGATTTGAGCCATCTTTGCTTCGAAGTTTTCGTAACCGCGGTCGAGATGGTAAATACGGCTGATGGTTGTTTCGCCTTCGGCGATGAGTCCCGCAAGCACAAGAGCTGCGCTTGCACGGAGGTCAGAACCCATGATGTCGGCTCCTTCGAGCGGGAGGCCGCCTTTGATGGTGGCTGTGTTGCCGTTCAGTTGGATGGAGGCACCCAAGCGTTCGAGCTCTGCAACGTGCTTAAAGCGGTCGTTATAGACGGTGTCTTGGATGAGGCTGTTTCCCGGAATGGAGAGGAGCGTCGCCATGAAGGGGGCCTGCATGTCTGTCGGGAATCCCGGGAACGGGAGCGTCGAGAGGCTCATCGGCTTGAGTTCTTGCTGGCGGGCATCGACTTCGGCCCAGTCGGGGCCGACATTCACCTTGCAGCCGATTTCGCGGAATGCATCGAGCGTGGAGGCGATGTGTTCGGGGATGACGTGCGTGACTTTGACGCGGCCGCGCGTGATGGCGGCGGCACAGAGGAACGTGCCTGCTTCAATGCGGTCGGGGATGGTAACACCCGTGCCCGGGCGGAGGGATTCAACGCCTTGAATGGTGAGGGTGCGCGTTCCGCGTCCCTGAATTTTTGCCCCCATGTTGGTGAGGTAGTCGATGAGGTTGTCTATTTCGGGTTCAAGGGCTGCGTTCTGCAAGACGCTCACGCCTTTGGCGAGCGTTGCTGCCATAAGGACGTTGACGGTCGCGCCAACGCTAGAAATCGGGAAGTTGAAGTTGCCGCCGGGGAGGCGGCCTTCGCAGGTGGCTTCGACGTAGCCGTGCGTGACGTTGATTTTTGCGCCGAGCGCTTCGAGGCCTTTCAAATGCAGGTCAACGGGGCGCGGACCCCAGGCGCATCCGCCGGGGAGCGATACGCGGCAGCGTCCGAATCTTGCGACGAGCGGGCCGAGCACATAAAAGCTTGCGCGCATGGTCTTGACGAGTTCGTACGGGGCTTCCAAATGGTCAACGCCGCGAGTGTCGATTCTCAAAACGTGGCTACCGCCATTGATGTGGCAACCGATAACGCGCAATACGTCAGACATGGTTTTCATGTCTTTCAAATGCGGGACGTTCGTGATTTCAGAAACGCCGTCGGCGAGGAGCGCTGCTGCCATGACAGCAAGCACTGCGTTCTTGGCTCCAGAAATTTCTACTTCACCATTGACGGGTGCCTTGACCTGCGGAACGATAAATTGATCCATATAAATTAAACCTCTGTTTTTTCGTTTTGCTTAACGCCATCATGGACGACGCGAGTCCTTGCAATGTGGTCGTGCAATGCCCTCTTTTGTATATCTACGAGGACGATAAGGTAGCCCAGACCGTAAAAAATAAGTGTTGCTTGCGTTACAATCGATGCGATAAAACGGAATATGGAGAAACCCCACGAGAGCTTTTCTCCGTTCGCCATTTCGACATGGATGTGGAACAGCTTTTTGCCCGGTGTCGCGCCAGAAACCGCGTGGAATATAATAAAGTAAGCGGCTTGGATGATGCTCCAAATCACAAAGAACTGGTACATTCCCGGGAGTTCAAGAGCCTTAGAAACAATCTCGGATGTCGGGTTGTCGATGTACTGTTTTGCAATTTCAGAAACTGCATTGAGATCGACGAATCCTAAAAAGTTTAAAAGGTAAAGACAAATGACTCCAGCAATTGTTAGAATTAAGTTGTCTATAATAAACGCGTTCGCTCGTACGAAAAATCCTGCAAAGCGTTTGCTCTGCATCTTGCTTTTCAGGAGCGTTTCGATAGTTTGCTTGAGAATGTCTTCTTCGGAGAGTTCCTCGGTCTGCTCTTCTGTAGATTCGCTTTCGTTAGCGAGGTCTTTCCAGCATTTCCAATCAGGTTGCCCTGTGTGCCAGACAAGTGTTTCGTCTTTTATTTTGCCTTCGTTGACAAAATTCTTAATTTCATCGATAGTATAAGGGCCTTGGCGCCTATCCCCGTCGGTGATGGATGTGTCTATATAAAACCATTTCATGTTGAGGAATAATTTAGTAAAAAGTTCGCAAGCCGAATTTTTGAAAAAAATGTAAATTTACGGGTTATGATGATGTTTAAAATTGGTCAGCGCTACGTTAGCCAAGCCGAGCCCACCCTGGGGCTAGGTATTGTTTCGGAAGTTCAGGGACGTACTGTCAAAATTTTGTTCCCCTCGATTGGTCAATCTCGAATTTACCGAACCGAAGAAGCTCCGATTGAACGTTTTGTGTTGCAAGTGGGCGAGACTGTAAAAAACGAAAAGGGCGTGTCCTTTGTCGTCGATTCTGTCCGTGAAGAATCGGGTCTTGTGGTTTATGTCGCCCGCAACGGAAAAGAGATGAAGGAATCCGAGCTGAGCTCGAAGATTTCGACGGCTCGACCGGCTGTGCTCTTTAAGGCTTTGGCTGATGACGAGGTTTGCTCGTCTCGCGATTTTTTGCGTCATGAAGATGCGATGGAAATGTATTACAAGTGGCTCTCGTCGCCGGTGCGCGGCATGATTGGCCCACGAGTGAACATGATTCCGCATCAGTATTACCTTTGCTACCGCGCATGCGGGAGTTCGACTTTGCCGAGGCTTATGCTTTCGGATGAAGTGGGTCTTGGAAAGACGATTGAAGCGGGCATGATTTGGCATGCGCTTAAGGCTCGTGGACGTATCCAGCGTACGCTCGTGATTGTCCCCGAAACGCTCAAACACCAGTGGATGATTGAAATGAAACGCCGCTTCAACCAGCTGTTTACGCTGGTGGATGAAGGCTACATCCGTGGCTTGTTTGTGGGAGTCGCGAAGGACGAAACGAAGCCCAATCCGTTCTTGCAGAGCAATGACATCATCGTGTCGATTGACTTTTTGATGACGCAGCCCGCATTGATCGAAGACTTGCTCAAGACGAACTGGGACATGACCATCATCGACGAAGCCCACCATCTGGTGTGCGAGGATGGTTTTACCAGCCACGAGTACATGCTTGCGAACAGAGTCATTTCGCTTTCTAAGGGTGTGCTCCTTTTGACGGGAACGCCGTTGCAGTTGCATCCTGAATCGCAGTTCAACCGCCTCAAGATGCTTGATCCGGTGCGTTTTGCCGACTACAATGAATTTATCAAGGATCAGGAAACCTACCTCAAACTGGTGCGGGATTTGAACAAACTCCCGACCGATCCGAACCACCACATGAGCTGGGACGATTTGTACGAGTGCGTTCCGAAGAATTCCAAAATCCGTCCGTGGCTTGAACAGGAAAATTCAAAGTCGATGACGGCGGGCGAGTGGATGCGTCGCATTGTCGATGGCATGGGCACGGGTTCTGTGGTGTTCCGCAATACGCGTAAGGGCGTGGGCGGATTCCCCAAGCGTGTGCTTGACGAAATTCCGCTGGAACCGAATCCGGCTTATCGTGAAATGGTGGAAATCGCTGCCGAACGCGATTTGGAAGCTTCGACCGACATTCAAGAAAACGGTCTCCTTTGTACAAGGTTCTCTGACGCTTGGCATTTGGACGAACGCTTTGAATGGCTCAAGGGATTCCTCAAGGAATACAAGAACGAAAAAGTTTTGCTTATTTGCGAATCTATTCAGGTGGTGCAAGCTCTCGAAACTTTGCTGTATGAATTCTTGGGCGAAGGCGCGTTCGTGATGTTCCACGAAGACATGAGCATCATGGCTCGTGACAAGGCTGCTGCAAACTTTAGCAGACCCGATGGCGCGAACTTGCTTATCGCTTCTGAAATTGGTTCCGAAGGCCGCAACTTCCAGTTCTCGCATCATTTGGTGCTGTTCGATTTGCCGCTCGATGCAGCGCTTGTTGAACAACGTATTGGCCGCTTGGACCGCATTGGTCAGGACAAGGACATCATCATCCATGTGCCTTACGTGAAGGGCTCCGGGCAAGAAGTCATGTTCCGCTGGTATCACGAAGGCTTGAATTCGTTTGGCGCTCCGCTCATGAGCGGTGGCGAACTCTTCCTCAAATACACTGAAGCGTTGATTGAAGCTTTGGCGACACCGAAGGCTAGCCTCGCTCGCTTTGTGAAGGACGTAATTCCGCAGGTCAAGAAAGACTGCGAACTTATGCGCAAAAACATCGAGAATGGTCGTGACCGCTTGCTGGAATTCAACTCTCGTAATCCCGAAAAGGCAAAGGAAATTACAGACGAAATAAGATGCCTCGACGATGAACCTGAACTCAAGAATCTCGTGTTCGATTCTTTGATGAATCGCGGGCTCGATGTCGAAAAGAGCTCTGTGCCGGGTTGCTTCCTCATTACGATGGGGCCGCAAGTCGAAGCGGGTACGGTGCCGGGCATGCCTGATTTGGCGATGGCTGCGTATAGCGCTGGCGGTGGCCGCGTGAATAGCCAAACGGACTTGGGCGGCGAAGGTAGCGGTGACTCTAGTGGCGATGGTCGCGCGAATGGCGGCACTTGCATGACGGTCACGTTTGACCGCGAAGTGGCGATGACGCATGACGACATTGAATTTATCAGCCTTGACCATCCGCTTGCGCAGGGCGTGTTCGATTACGAAACGAGCTTGGGGCACGGAACGGTTTCTTGCGCAATTTGGCCGAACTCTGGAATGCGTGGGCTCATGATGCAGTACAACTTTGCTGTGGAACTGCCTGCGGCCGAAGAATGGGGCTGTGCCGATATTGCAGGGCCTAAGTACATCAAGGTTCTTGTGGATGCAAAGGGTGAAAACCAGTCTGGGCATTTTGAAGCCCTCTCGAATGCCGCTCTCAAGGATGTGGGCATGCCGCAGGGCAATGCTGCTGTCGATATGACGCTCCGTTACTTTGCTAAAGATGGGCTTGCTAAGGCTCGTATGATTGTTTCTGAACAAGCTAAGAAATATGCCGAAGAAGCGGCGAATGCCGTGGAACAGCGTTCGGAACAGGAATACCAGCGTATGAACCATTTGCTTTCGATGCGTGGCAAAGCGGGCACGAGCGAAGTCTTGAAACAGCTCCGCAAGAACGTTCAGGAACGCAAAAAAGTCGTGGCAAGCCCCCAGCTTCGCTTGGATGCAATTAGGCTAGTCGTGTGTAAGTGAGGCGGAAGGTATTAGGTAACAGGTCTCAGGTTGTAGGTTAGTTAGGTGCCTTCGGCACGATTAAAAAATCCTAACGCCTGATGCCTGAAACCTGACCCCTTTCTAAGTAAAATATTCAATACCAACTTGCATTCTTTTGTTAAAGAATTTAAATTAACAATATGGAGGTGGTATGAAATTTGTATTTGCATGCTTCTTGTTCCTCGCCACTTTTGCGTGGTCCAATATTTTTTCTATTAATGCTGGCATTGCCTTTGAGAAAGGGTATTTGGAGATTGATACGACAAAAACGTGCAATGTCGATACGACTTACATCAACTGCTCGTTAGAAAAGGGGTTAGCGTATTACTCGACGTTGGATACTGCTGTTGCAGTGTTCTTTGTCCCCCGTATTGCTAGTGCTGCGGTCCATGCAGAGAATCCGCTTACGTCAAAGGCTGCGCTGCCTTCGCATACGTTCACGGAGGTTTTGCGTTATGAGTTTTTAAAATGGGTTGAATGGGGAATTATCGTTATGACAAAAGACAGTGCCCAACGTTTGTTGGATCGCCTTTTGCCAGAATCGGAAAACATAGAAAATCGTCACATTGTCCATAAAAAGGTGTGCGATACAGATCCTTCGCAGTGTCCCAATTGGGGTGCATACGGTGGCGGTGTAGGTGGAGGACTTTCTGACGAAGATGCGGATCGCCTTCCTCAAAAAAAGGTTTTGCTCAGTGCTGAATCCGTTAATCCTGGCACGACTTCTTTGAAGCCAGACTCTCGCATGTTTAATCAGGACGTGTCGAAAATTCCGCCGGGAACCGGCTACAAGGCTTTTGACTTGAATGGAATTTATCTATACCGTGGTGCGTGGCGAGGCGAGTCTCGCCCCCATAACCGTGCGGTGATTCTCAAGTTCGATAACGGACAGATTAAAGTTTTTCGTTAATTTTGCGGAATATTGCCGATAAAGTTTAAATAATTTTATACAAAAAAATCTCCTTTGCTTATTACAAAGTATTATATTTAAATATTATTTTAAATGTTGTTCAGTGTGGAGATTTACTGTGAAATCAGTTTGCTTAGGCATTCTTTTGTTTTGTGTCCTGTCTTTTGCGCAAATTAGCGTCGAAGTGAAAGATGAACAGCCGTACAATCCGTCGATGCTTGGCTTGCGAGCCCGCGTTATCAATAATTCGGGGCAAAGTTACGATAATGTAACTGTTAATATTTTACTGAAAAAAAGTCCGTCAGAAACCTACGTTTTAGACGCGTATTATACAGAAGGGTGGACATGCTCGATAGCGGAACAGTCTGGCGAAGATGTTGTCGTGAGAATGGTTATCCCGCATTTGGGTACTGGCGTTTCTCCAAATGAAAGCGGCGTAAGTGTCGGGATTCACCGAACTGATTGGCAACAAATGCAAAAAACGAGCGAGAACGGATTCCCGTCTGGAATTGCATTTACCGCAGCTATCAATTATAGCGTCTATCAGGGGAACGTGCTTATTGGAGGATCTTCTTATGTTGATCCGAATTCGGTTGTTCCAAGCCTTCGCTTTGTGGGTGTGCAGCCCGAAGATAAAATTGATGGCTCGGTTTCTGCTTGGATTGAAATTGAAAATTATGGAACTACGCCGGCGGACTTGAACAATGTTACGTTAGAGTGGCCTACGAATTCTGGTGTGAGTTCAAGTTCTGTGTCGAGCTCTATTCTGCAACCTGGTGAAAAAGTGCGAATTTGCGCTAATCAGCTGAATTGTCCTGATGATGATGTTGTAGCAACTGTGCCGATGTTGCCAATGGGGGTGATGGGGGAAGTCCTTCTTCGTTATAATGCCATTGCTTTGGATTATCTGTCGTGGGGAAAAAATGCAGGCGTTTTGGCGGCTGATGCTCGCGAGGCGAATATTCAATATATCAGGATTCGGTATGATGTGCCGGAATTCAATGAATTTTGGATGCCCGTTAAATCTTGGTATGGTACGTTCTACAAAAAGATTGATGGGAAATGGTATAGCTACACCTCGGATTACGATGTCAATACGACCAATAGGCCCGGCCCGATACCTTATTTGAAAAATGAAGATATGTGTTTTGAAGGCACTGCTTCTAAAATGAAGGTGTGGTTCGCTTGGCATCCGGTGGAGGGGGCTGTAGGCTATCATTTGACCGTAAAGAAAGCTGATGGAACAATCGCTTTTACTTTTGATACTCAAGATTCTCGTGTTGATTGGGATTTGGAAGAAGGTTCATATCAGTGGGCGGTCAATGTTGAATTTCCAAGTGACGCTTATGTTGTTTCCAATCCATGGATTGACCATTATTCTATTTGGAAAACAAAAAATATTACGAGATGTTCTAATATTACTCATGAAGTCTATTTGCAAGTTCCACAATATGGAGTCCATAAAGATACGAGAATGTTAGTTCCCAACTGGGGCGAGCTGGCTGAATTTCCTGAAATATCGTGGGATCATCCGGATATTTTTGTTTATAGCTCGACGTTTGATTTTTGGAATACTTCCAATGGAATTGATCTTTTTAGGGAAATAGATTGGCGTTGTTGGGTTGTGGGTGTTCAAATTTTAAATGCTTACAATCATGGAAATTTGACTCAAGATGAAATAAAGTTTTATGGCAAGACTGTTGCTATCAATAACATGAATATTGATGGCAAAGCTTATTCGAGACCTGAAAGGGATAAAATCCTTGGACCTTTCGGCCTTGGCAATGCAGGTGCTGGTGGACCGCCGGAGGCTATAGCGTCTTTATTGTGGGCTTTGAATATAACTGATGAGTCTCAGTTGGTTTGTGATTATGCTCCGTCAGATGCTTTGGGTGCAGTTTCTCCAATGCCAATCTTAGAATCATTTATTATACACTATATCGATAACGATCGTCCTCTATATGTAGCCACCGAAAACCATGTTATGATTTTGGATGGATATCGCTATGAATTTGGACGTTTGCAGATTCATTTGGTTAATACTTATAATGGAGGTGAAGCTGGATGGTATTATAATGATGGTACGGCGTTTGTTGCTTGCATTGTCCCTCCAACTGTTACTAATCCTCGGATGACTGATGCACGCGTTCACCAGGATTCCGATGGCGATGGCATTGTCGATTTTGATGAAGAGGAACGTTTCAATACCGATCCTAATGACAGTGATTCTGATGACGATGAAATTGATGATAAGGTAGAAATATTCTCTTATGTAATTAGAGAACCTTTTGAAGTTAATATGCAATGCTATAATTCAGTGTCGAAAAAATATGAAACCGGAAATTATCGTTTAGGAGATTATTTAAATGATGAATCAGCAGAATTGTGCCGTTATGAAACTTTTGCCGACATAGATGGCGATGGTCTTAGGGCTGAAATGGATCCCGATTCGGATCATCCGAACAATGATGGCCTTCCCGATGGAGCCGAAGACTTGAACCATAACGGCTATGTGGATCATGGCGAGACGGATCCCTATAATATCGCAGATGACGGGGGGGCAAATGGAGTGCCTTCTGAAACGGTGGAAATCGCTGAATGGGATATTCCTGAATTAGTAGCCATATACACGTTCGAAGAACTGAATGTCGGTGACAACGTGACTTGCAATTCCGGAATGCATGGGTATTGCAGAGTGGCTTCGGAGTCGGCGTTGCAATACTATGCGGTTTCTTTGGGGCATAATTCTACGATTGGGGATGTGTTCTCGAAGGGTGGCGTTCAGCTACGTAATGACGCTCACGTTGTAGGGGACGTGTCTGTTTATTCTTTGCCGAATGCGTCTATAACGCCGGATATTTACCAGAATGCGTCTGTAACAGGAGAAACAAATGTTCATACCTTGGGTGAATGGCCGTATGTTGTTTCTGACAATGCGTACCATTCTTTGGAAGGTAAGGAAAACTGGGCCGATTTGACGGTACATCCTGGACAAACCGTTTCTTTGAGCGGCGATGTGGCTTATAGGAATTTGAAGGTGGAGGCTGGTGGCACCCTCAAGTTGGGTGCTGGTACGATAATGGTCGGAAATATTACCATGGAATGGGGTAGCAGGCTTGAATTTACAAATCCCGGCCGTGAAACGTTGCTCATTGTCGATGGTTATATAAATTGGAGGGCTCAAATCGTCAATTCAGACTTGCAAACCGTCGCAAAAGGATTTAAATTAATAGAGTATGCGCCCGGCTATATCCATATTGAAGGCGACTGGGCCGGAACGATATTTGCAAGGTGGAGCGAACTGACTTTGGGTCAGGTGAAAAAGACGGCGTATGGTTCGTTTGTAGCGAAAAAGGTTTATTTGGGAAATGGATTGACCATCTATCGTGTGCACTTCAGTCCAATCCCGTTGACGGACTTGGTTTAAAAAAGGAGTAGTGGTATGAAACAGTTATTAGCTTGCGTCGCATTTCTCGCTGCTTCGGCATGGTCGAATCCGAGCATACTTGGAACGCAGTTGCAATTTGAGGATGGTTATCTAAATATAGATGCGACGAAATCCTGCAATGTCGATACCACCTTCATCAACTGTTCTTTAGAAAAGGGACTTTCGTATTACTCCTCTCTGGATACGGGATACGCTGTATTTTTTGAACCGTCTATTGCAAAAATTCAAATTTTTAAGTATCCTCTGACCGAAGACAATCTTTTTGCAAAGAATAAATTGGATCAGGTTTTACGCTATGAATTTTTGAAATGGGTTGAATGGGGAATTGTCAAAATGCCCAAAGACTCTGCCTTGCATTTGATGGATTGGCTTTTGGGCACCGAAGGCGCTAGTATTGCTGGATTATCTATCGTATATAAAAAGGTGTGCGATGTGGATCCATCCCAATGTCGTGCAGAAAGAGTTTGGGGCGGCTCGGAGAGTATTCCTGAGGAATATGTAAAGCGTCTTCCGCAAAAGAAGGTTTTGCTTAGTGCCGAATCCGAAAATCCGGGCACGACTTTTTTTCGAACTAAAAAGCAAGCGATGACGCAGAGACTGTTTGGATCAGATTATAAGGCTTTTGACTTGAATGGAATTTATCTGTATCGAGGTGTTTGGCAAGGCGAGTCTCGCCCCCATAACCGAGCCGTAATTCTCAAGTTCGATAACGGGAAAACTTTAATTTCTCGCTAAAAACGGTCTTGGTATGAAACTGTTATTCGCATGTATCGCATTCCTCGCTGCTTTTGCGTGGTCCAATGTCAACCTTGTTTGGACTAGCTTTCAGTTCCAAAAAGGCTACTTGGAAATAGATTCTGCGAAAGTTTGCAATGTCGATACGACTTATGTCAACTGTTTGCAGGATAAGGGGCTTGTGTACTACTCGACGTTGGATACAAGTTATATTGTGGTATTCAAACCTTTGATAACCAAGATTGAACTTTATAAAGTTCTTTCTCAAAATGAAATGCCGATGACGGAAGATAAATTGGCTAAAGTCTTGCGTTACGAATTTATGAAGTGGCAGGAGTGGGGCATTATCAAGATGGCAAAGGATAGCGCACAACGCTTAATGGATCGAATTATGCCTGAAACAGCTAACCTTAGCGGAACCTCCTTTGTTTATAAAAAGGTTTGCGATGAGGATCCGTCGCAGTGTCGAGGTACAGTTTTTTGGGGTGGTTCGGAAAGTATCCCTGAGGAATATGTAAATCGTCTCCCGCAAAAGAAAGTTTTGCTCAATGCCGAATCCGAAAATCCGGGCACGACATCTTTGAAGCGTGAATCTCGGATGTTTCAAGGCATGGCGAAAATTCCGCTAGGAACAGGCTATAAGGCTTTTGACGTGAATGGAGTTTATCTGTACCAAGGTGTTTGGCGAGGCGAGTTCAAGTCTCGTGGCGGCGCTGTGTTCCTCAAGTTCGATAACGGGCTGACCGCTAAGTTCTAAGCTTTGCTCTCTAAGCTAGATTCCGGGTCATCCCTGTCAAGCGAGGACAGGTGCCCGGAATGACGTTGTTCTGCCTACTAAGTTCTAGAACCTAGTAACTGCCGCAAAGCGGCTCTGTAACTCCTATTTATATGCGAGATTCAATGAATGGGAATAGCGCCGAAGATGATATATTCTATCTTTTATATATATGAGTGAATTAAGAAAGAATATTCTCGATGAAGCCCGTCGCGTTGTCGTAAAAATTGGTTCCCGCATTCTCGTGGATTCCGAACGTGGCGGTGTTCGTACGCGTTACATTCAAAAATTGGCTGATTCTGTGGCTCGCTTGATGGAAGCGGGCAAAGAAGTTGTCGTGGTGACGAGCGGCGCCGTGGGCACTGGCATGGCGGAACTTGGCTACAAGGAAAAGCCGACCGTTATTGCCGAAAAGCAAGCTTGCGCTGCCGTGGGGCAGATTGACCTCATGTACGCTTACCGCGAAATGTTCCGCTGGGTGCAGCTCTCGGTGGGGCAGATTTTGTTGTCTGCAGAAGATTTCCGTGACCGCGCTCGCTACAAGAATTTGCAGAACACCATCAAGGCGATGCTTGCCCGCAAGATTGTGCCGATTATCAATGAGAACGATTCCCTCGCCGTTGCCGAAATCAAGGTGGGCGATAACGACAAGCTCTCTAGCGACGTGGCGTTGTTCCTCGATGCCGATTTGCTTTTGATCTTTACGGATGAAGACGGTCTCTTCGATGACAATCCGAAGAAGAATCCGAATGCTCGTTTGCTCCGCTTTGTCCCCGAAATTACTCCAGCTATTTTGGCCTTGGCCGGAAAGCCCGGCGAAGCGGGCTCTGCTGTGAGCACGGGCGGCATGCGTAGCAAGCTCGAAGCCATCCGCAATGTGACGAAGAGCGGCGCCAATGCGTTCCTTGCTAACGGCATGAAGGTGCTCCCTCACCAGGTGTTCTTTGAAAATGCGAACGGAACGTTGTTCGCGGGTTCCAAGAAAAAGCTCAATAGCCGTCAGCGCTGGCTCAGCTTTGTGACGACTCCGCGTGGCTCCGTCGTGGTTGATGAAGGTGGTGTGAAGGCTTTGCGTGAAAATCATTCTAGCCTTTTGCCGGTGGGCGTCGTGTCGGTTCACAAGCATTTTGACAAGGGCGACTTGATCGAAGTGCTGGATGAAAATAAGAATCCCGTGGCTCGTGGCGTGGCTGGCTTTGATAGCGAAACGCTCAAGCTCGTGCTCCGAAAAAAGACGGCTCAAGTTCACGAAATTTTGGGCAAGAACGTGCCTGATGAACTTATCCACAAAAACGACTTGGTTGTGTTTTAGACAAAAGGTTCAAATAAAGGTTCAGTATGGCTGAAGAACAGAATGTCGAAGAACTGGCCGAGGAATCGGCGGAACTCCCGAAAGTCGAAAGCAGGGAAGACCTAGCCCGCATTATTCAGGCTCTTGTGTTTGCCTCCCCGGATGTCGTGACGCTTAAGAAGCTTCGCGAAATTCTTGGCGATTTTTTGGATGCACGTTCTGTTGCAGATGCTCTCATTACGGCGAACGATTCTTTGAACAAAATCCAGTCTCCGTTTGAAATTGTGGAACAGGCGGGCGGTTACCGCTTTAGGACTCGTGCAAAGT
>CAMZGI010000045.1 GCA_947306305.1 uncultured Fibrobacter sp. | reverse complement strand
GCCGGAGGAGCGTCAACGATCATCAAGTCAACGAAGGTCGGCGGGATAACTTCGATCGGCATCGTGGAGAGCGTCTTCGGGTCCTTCCACCAAGTGACTTCGACAGTAGCGCCATCGAGGAGCCAAACTTCGCAGCCATTGAGGGCTTCCTTGGAGATTTCCATCGTTTCTTGAGTGGTGTTGTCCAAGAAGTACCAAGTAGAACCGTCGTTGTAGAGGTAGGTCATTTCAGTGTAGGTCACATCAGCTTCTTCCACCGTGTCACCGCTCTTCCAAGTACGTTCGAGAGTACGGCCAGTCACCAAGTTCTTGATACGAACGCGGTTGAAAGCCTGACCCTTACCCGGCTTCACAAACTGGTTTTCGATGATTTCGTACGGCTGACCATCAACCATGATTTTCAATTTTTTACGGAATTCGTTGGTGCTTACAGTACCCATATTATCCTCTTGTTGATTTTGATTCTAAATTTAGCAATATAATGGACAATTCTGTTAAAGTTTTCACGCATATTTCTGAATTTTTAGACTATTTGGGCAAAGATTTTACAGGTTTTACAAGCGAACTGCTTGCAAGCCTCGACCAAAAACCGTCGTTTGCCTTTTATTGTTCCAAGCATTACGCCGACCTCATCAAGAAATCGTGCGAGCCCGTCAAACTGCTACGCGAGGTTCTACCTGTTACAGACGAACTAAAAGAGGCTCCGGGATTTGTCGATGACCCTGTGGGAGACCTCCCCGCAGGCAAGTCCGAATGCATTTTGCAAAAGTACGAAAACCGAGCCCTCATTGTTTCGACATCATCTTGCGGCGTGCGTTGCCGTTTTTGCTTCAGGCGCAACTACCCGTTCCAAGACACGCAGAACATTGCAAACGAAGTATCGAACTGGCTCGACATCCACACGAGCATTTGGGAAATCATCCTTTCGGGCGGCGATCCGCTAACCCTTGGCCCGGGAGCTTTCCGCGACCTTATCGAAGCGGTCGCGTTCCACCCGTCCGTGACGACACTCCGCATCCACACGCGCCTCCCCGTGATGCGTCCTGACCTCGTGATGCAGCATTTCGAGCTTTTGCGAGAACTCCCCGCGCGATTCAACTGCGTTCTCGTTTCGCACGTAAACCACCCCGACGAACTCGACGAAGAATCCGCCGCCGTTTTCGCGCAGCTCAAATTCTGCGGCTGGACGCTCCTCAACCAGAGCGTGATGCTAAAGGGGGTGAACGACGACGCAGAGACGCTAGAACGCTTGAGCAGAAAGCTTTTTGAGCAAGGAGTCCTCCCCTACTACTTGCACCAGCTCGACCACGCCAAAGGCGTTGCTCACTTTGAGATTAGCGACGAACTAGCCCGCGAACTGATTGCGCAAATCCGCACGAAGTTGCCGGGTTACCTTGTACCAAAGCTAGTCAGAGAAATCGCCGGCGAAAAGAGCAAGACACCTGTTTAGACGAAAGAACGCCCGCCGAGGCGGGCTACAGACGACAAATGCGTAAAACGAGAGTCGCGGCAAAGAGTGTGCAAATTTATTCAAGCATAAGCCATTTATGGACTTATATTTGATAAATGCAGCCACGGACGCGAAGCGTCAAACTTGTTTTGACATGACCGAGGTTAGCATTTGATACTTGTATAAAGACGAGAGAGGGGTGAGCAGCGAGCGATGAGCGGTGAGGTCGCTCGCAAGCTCGCTTTGTGACTACAAATTGTCATGTTCGCGAAGGCGAACATCTAGATTCTTTTCATTTGCGGCCAAGAATTTCTTTGACACAATTTTCGAATTCTTCTTCATTCCTTTTTTCGTATCGCAAAGCTTCTGATTCAGAATCAGGGATCCTCGAATGTTGTAAATATTTTGCATTTTCATCGCGGCACAACTCAGGCGGAACATCGTATTTTTCGCTATACTCGCTCACACAAGTTGCTCCTCCTGACGATAAAGACACAGACACGCTATCGCTATAACGAGCATAATTCACGTTTAAATCAAACACGCGATTATCATAAGTAAATTTCATACTCTTGTTCGTTTTTTCTTGAATCGTAATTCCATATTTTTCTGCATAAGAGCCAACAATTCGCGAGCCATAAAACACATAGTTTGCTCGAAGGACATCATTTACGTAGTCAGCTAGAAGGGTATCTTTTGTTTTGTCAAAAAACTGGAACAGATCACTCACAAAAACAGAATTCATGTAATCAAAATCAGCACGATCATCCGCACGATATTCTACTTTATTCCCGTCAATTTTTAAATACTTATTATAGCCATCATTACCACAGCCATATTCGTCATTAACATACATACACTGCGTCATAAGCCAAGTGCCATCTAACTTGCCAAAAGTTCCACCAACAAGAATGATGGTTTCAATTTCCTTTGTAGATTCATCTTCATAATAAAACGAAAGCAACAATGTATCATTACGGAACTTATAAGCAAAACTATGTTCGTCAACAAAATAATAATCGGGGTCGTAAACAAGCGAACCATCACGTTTCAAGCAGCCTCCCAAAACATTTAAAAAGATAGTTATGGAATCCTTTACTTCGTCAATATTGGCTGTTCCCGTCTCGGTCACACGAGCCGCAGCAAAGCGTTGTGCAATTTCGAGAGAAATACCGCCATCAGGAGCATTAGAAGACGTATTCGTATCCTCCGTAAAACCGGCACATCCCGCTAGTAAAGCAATGCAAGCAAGGAAATTGGACATGATTTTCTGAACAAGAGATTTATTATTTTTCATTTTTCTCCACCTTTTTGCTCAATGGAAAGAGCTGTAAATTCAATCGATAAACGCGGTCGTAGTTTTTCACATTCGACACGATGTCAGCCACTTTTTTGCGGAACGCATCCAGTTCTGCCGCAAGGCGCTCGTAAGCTTCGCGGTCAAGCCCCATCGTCATTCCAGAAATGTGGCGATAATCGCGCGAGTATCGTTCCAAAGCTTCTGCCGCCAAATGCGCATACTGCTTTTGCATATTGACAACCGTTGCCGACATGACTTCGCGAGAACTCGAAACGCCCTCGCTCGTTTGACGATAGTTTCCGCACTCATCTTTTTGCAGCAACCCCAACGACTCCTGAAGCTCTAAAGACTCGCGAGCTTCGGCTGCTGAAATTGCAGGAACAAGCGTATGCCCCATCTCTAGCGGAGTCGCCCCGGGCATAATCGGAGCAAGCTCTCGAAGAACCGGGTTCGCCCACGACGAAAAATATGCAAACGATTTCGATTCCAAAAATTCCACACGGTTTTCCTGAGCAATCTTCATCATCTTTTCAAACGATGAACTGCGGACTTCAGGACTCGGCGAATCGCAAAACGCAACCATCAGGCGGAAATATTCCGCTTGGTCGCCAAGCAAGCCAAATACCGGCAAGACCTTTTCTACCGCCACCTTCGAAAGCCGAGTTTTGCCGTCACAGACAAGCTTTAAAAAGCCTGACGATGCAAACTGCGCAAGCTTTGCAAACTCACGCCAAGTAAACGCAGAGTTTCTTTTACGGCTCTCGTAAAAGTCTCGAATGTACTCGCGGTAGTTTCTGTATTCAAATACGGATTTCATATTCAGCAATTAAGTTCATCTGTTATAAAGATAAAAATAGCACTTTCAAAAATCAACACCAATGAAACATAATCTTTAAAATTCTTAAATTTTTAACAATTTTATCAAACAATTTACAATTTTTACAATTACATAAGAAACATACGTTTCATATACAAAAATCCCCGAGGCTTTATGCCTCGGGGATTTTAATCTTTATTCTAAAGAGCGTTTACTTTCTCTTTGTAGCAGTGTTGCTGCGAACATCCTTCGGCTTGAACGAAACGTTGATTTCGACGTTCGTGACCTTGGAGCCAAGGCCAGCCGGGTCAAACACCTTGTACGTGAACTCGTCGATTCCAGAGAATCCCTTGTTCGGGGTGTATTCGAAGGAACCGTTCCTTTCGTCAAGGACAATTCGACCATTGCGCGGCTTCATCACAAGCTTCACGGATTCGAGCTTATCGCCATCAGGGTCCGTTGCAGCAGACATCAAACCGCCCGATGCAGGAACCTTGAGCTTTTCGCCTTCGCGAGTCTGGTAAGTGAGCGGCTTGGTTTCAGGCGCGTTGTTTACAGGAATCACCGTAAACGTAGCTGTCTTGTGAGCGGTACCGCCTTCCGGGTCAGTCACAGTAAACGTAATGCGTTCCGGTTTGCCCTTCCAGTGAGAGTACGGCATAGCCACAATCACAGTCTTCTTCGACTTGTCGTAATTCACCTGCAACTGCTTATTACCAGTGAACTTCCACTTGAGATCTTCAAAGCTGTGGTCCTTATCGCGAGCGTACTGGTCAAGCTTAATCGAAGCAATCACGCCTTCGTTCTGGTTTTCCCTGATGGTAAAGTCAGGAATGTCACGCATTACAGGAGGTGCGTTCACATGCTTCACGACAAACTTCACGACAGACTTGTCAGAAGCGCCAGCCGGGTCAGAAGCGGTAAAGATAATCGTTTCTTCGCCAAACCAGTTGTCTCTTCTCGGCTTGATTTCTGCAACGCGGGATGCATTGATCTTCACGTCAAGATTCTTAGCGCCAGAGACCTTCCAACGGATTTCGCTATTCTTGTGGTCGGGGTCGCTAACAAATTCGTCGAGGTTGATGGGCTTGAAGGCCTTGCCTTCGAGCGTCGTCTGGCCAGGAATTTCCTTCACGACAGGAGGATCGTTCACAGACTTCACAGTAAAGCGGATTTCTGTAGAAGCCTTTTCCCTGCTCGGGTCGAATACGTTGACAGTCACAGTTTCGGTACCATTCCAGAACTTGTCCGGGATTTCGACCGTGAGGATACCCTTGTCGCTAATGTTGTACTTGAGCTCATGCTTGCCCTTCACAGCAACCGGGGCTTCTTCCTGGACATACTTCTTGCCCTTTCTGCCCATCTTGCCTTTTTTCTTGGACTTAGCCGGAGCATACGATGCAAACGGATTTTCGCCATCGATAGACCATTTCAATTCGTCAAGCTTGTTGTCCGGGTCGCTCACGTACTTGGACAAATCAATCGACGGGAATGTCTTCTTTTCGTCAATCACCTGCGGCGGAACAGCCTTGAATGTCGGAGGATCGTTCACCGGCATCACTTCGAACGTAGCCTTGGTAGATTGAGAAGCTCCTTCCGGATCAGCTACAGTAAACGTAATCGTTTCCTTGCCGTTCCAGTTCGGGTTCGGCGTCGTGATGCTTGCACGGCCGTTCTTGATATCTACAACGAGATCCTTGTTTCCAGAAACAGTCCACTTGAGTTCATTCGGCTTGTTATCCGGGTCGTTCACAATCTTGGTCAAATCGACAACCGCGAACTTTTCCTTTTCCTTGATCTTCTGTCCCGGAATATCCTTGACAATCGTCGGCGGGTCATTCACAGGGGTCACTTCGTAATCAATCTGGCGAGAAGCCTTTGCGCCTTCCGGGTCAGTCACTTCGATACGAATCTTTTCAGTACCGTTCCAGTACTTGTCTGGAGTCGTAACGACCAACTGCTTCTTTGCATTGATCATCGCCTTGAGCGCACGAGTCGGAGCAATTTCGAACTTAAGAGCGCTTGTCGGATGGTCTGGGTCAGACACAAAGCGAGTCAAGTCGAGCGGTTCAAAGTGTTCCTTTTCGCGAATCGACTGGATAAGAATCTGGTCGAATACAGGAGGATCGTTCACAGATTCCACAACGAAATTGACAGTCTTGGAATCCGTAGCGCCTTCCGGATCCTTTACCGTGAAGACGACATTGCGTTCGCCATGCCAATGCGGATCGGCAATCTTAATTTGTGCAAGACCACCCTTGTAAATCACGACGCTAAACGGATCCTTGACGATTCCTTCGTCATCATCGTCATCTCTCTTGCCCTTTCTGCCTTTTCTGCTCTTTTTCACAGCGGTTTCGGGCTTAAGCACCTTCACCGACCAAGAAAGCTGTTCCATGGAGTTATCCGGGTCACGGACAAACTTGCTCAAGTCAATATCCTTGAACGAGCCCTTTTCACGGATTCTCTGCGGCGGAATATCTCTCAAAACAGGAGGATCGTTCACAGAAGTCACTTCGAACGTGATGGTCTGAGATGTCTTAGCTCCATCCGGGTCGCTCACTTCGAGCAACATAATTTCGGCCGGGCACCAGAAATCCTTGCTCGGAGTCGTAACGGTAAGAATCTGGCTCGGAGAAATTTCGGCTTTAAGCTTCTTGTTGCCAGAAATCTTCCAGCGGAGTTCATTCGGCTTGTTGTCCGGGTCTTTAACAAATTCATTAAGATTGATAGGCTTGAACGTTTCCTTTTCCTTGATGACCTGATCAGGAATACGCTTCACGAATGCAGGAGGATCGTTCACGCGGGTTACTTCGAACAACATCTTATGGCGAGCATAAGCGCCTTCGGGGTCAGTCACAGTAAACGTCAAAGCTTCCTTGCCACTCCACTGCTTATCTGGTGTCGAGACAATCACAGTGTTATCCTTACGGATGTCCACCTTGAGATCGCGATTGCCAGAAACATCCCACTTGAGCGAAGAGGCTGGGTGGTCCGGGTCTTCGGCAAGAGTGCTCAAATCGATAGTCTTGAAGCGTCCACCTTCGAGAATCGTTTCGCCAGCAGGAGCGTTGCTAGCAATCACAGGAGCGTCATTCACAGAACGCACTTCAAAGCGAGCGGTCTTGCTTGCAGAAGCACCTTCCGGGTCGGTAGCCGTAAACGTGATGTTTGCAGCGCCATGCCAGAACTTGTTCGGAATGTTCACCGTCGCAACTTGATTTGCGTCAACCGTCACCTTGAGAGTTTCGCCAGCGGGTTCATCGTCATCATTCTTCTTGCCTTTTCTCTTGAAAGAAGATGCGCCTTGAGTAATTGGGCTAACCTTGAACGTCCACTTGAGTTCGCTAATCTTGTGGTCAGCATCCTTCACAAAATCGTTAAGCTTGATCGTCTGGAATTGTTTCTTTTCGTCAATCGTCTGGTCACGCAATTCACGGACAAATTCAGGAGCGTCGTTCACAGACAAAACTGTAAATACAACTTCCTTGCTGTCAGAAGCGCCATCCGGGTCGGTCACCGTAAAGCGAATCTTTTCAGAGCCGTTCCAGCTCGGGCTCGGAGGAACAATCGTCACCTTGTGAGTCGGATCCATAGCAACGCGGAGTTCCTTGTTGCCTTCGATCTTCCACTTGAGGCGATTCTTGGCGTGGTCAAGATCCTCAACAAAGTTGTCAAGTTCAATCGGCTTGAATTCGCCCTTTTCCTTGATGGTCTGGCCGGCAATATCCTTCATAATCGGCGGGTCGTTCACAGACACAACCGTAAATGTCGCCGTCGTGCGAGCTTTGGCGCCAGCAGCGTCCGTCACCGTAAACGTGAGCTTTTCGGAGCCGTTCCACATCTTGTTCGGAGTCTTCACGGTAACAACGCCGCTCTTGGACATTTCGACCTTGAGGTCCTTATTGCCAGTAAAGTCCACCTTCAAATCTTCAAAGCGGTCATCCGGGTCAGAAATAAGTTCAGAAATATTGAATGTCTTGAATTCGCCCTTTTCTTGAATGGTCTGGTCTTCGACCTGCTTGATTTCCGGGAGGTCGTTGACAGATTCCACAGTGAATACAGCAGTCGAAGTCGCCTTAGCGCCTTCCGGGTCCGTCACGGTAAACGTAATTTCTTCGGCACCGTTCCAGAACTTGTTCGGAATGCCAATCGTTGCCACCTTGTTGGCATCAATATCGACCTTGAGTTCGCATTCCCTCTTCTTGGAACCGGCTGCAGGCCTGCAAGACGTAGCAAACGAGAGTTCCGAGAGCTTGTTATCCAAGTCCTTCACCATGTCGCCAAGCTTAATCGGCTGGAACTGGGCCTTTTCGCGAATCGTCTGCGGAGTCACCTGCTTGATAAACATCGGCACGTCGTTCACAGATTCAACAGTGAACTGCACAACGCGTTCATCGCATGCATTGTCTGGGTCGCAAACCTTGAATGTCACAGCTTCAGCGCCATGCCACTGCGGAGACGGCGGAGTTACACGAACAACATGTGCAGCATCCATAGCCACTTTGAGTTCCCTGTTGCCCGTAATCGTCCATTTGAGGCGATTCTTCGC
The DNA here is from genome assembly GCA_947306305.1 of uncultured Fibrobacter sp. Lineage (GTDB taxonomy): Bacteria > Fibrobacterota > Fibrobacteria > Fibrobacterales > Fibrobacteraceae > Fibrobacter. The sequence goes on along the minus strand of CAMZGI010000045.1, from coordinate 5,534 downwards.
ATGGTCAGGATCTTCAACAAAGTTATCAAGTTCAATCGTCTTGAATTCGCCTTGTTCCTTAATCGTTTGTTCACGAATATCCTTCATGACAGGAGGATCGTTGATAGCCTTCACCGTGAACTTAGCAGAAGTCGTTGCACGAGCTCCTTCCGGGTCAGTTGCAGTAAAGGTCAAAGTTTCAGAACCATTCCACTGTTCATGCGGAATCTTCACAGAAACTTCATGCGTTCTAGAATCAATATTAACCTTGAGATCCCTATTGCCCGTCACATCGACTTTGAGCTTAGAGAAATCGTGGTCGGCATCGCTCAAGTAATCGTCCAAAACAAACGAAGTGAATTCGTTCTTTTCTTCAACCGTCTGGTCGGCAATCTTCTTGAATACCGGCGGGTCGTTGATGGACTTGACGGTAAGAGCCACATCCTGCTTTGCAGAAGCCCCTTCGGGGTCAGTCACGATAAACGTTGCTACCGTGTTGCCGTTCCAGCTCGGGTCAGGAATTTCGACTGTAGCCACATGCTGGTTGTCGATAGAAACGTTGAGCGTTCCCATCTCCGGCATTGGTCCCTGGTGCTTGACTTCGACATCCCAAGAGAGCTCGGAATTTTTGTGGTCTTCATCCTTGACAAAGTCATCAAGCTTGATTTTGGTGAACTGCTGCTTTTCGTTGATGTTCTGTCCCGGAATCGGGCGAATGAATCTCGGCACGTCATTCACGGAATTGACAGTAAACATCGCTTCGCAATCAGCAGATGCGCCTTCAGGGTCAGTTACTTTGAACTTAATGGATTCGGAGCCGTTCCACATTTTGTTCGGAATACGGATGGTCGCCACGCCACCAGAGATAGAAACCTTCAAATCCTTTGCACCCGAGACTTCCCACTTGAGCATTTCAATACGGTGGTCAGGATCCTTGACATACTGGCCAAGCTGAATCGGAGCAAATTCCTGCTTTTCTTCAATCGTCTGGTCAGGAATGTTCTGAACAAATTCAGGAGCGTCGTTCTGAGACTTTACCTTGAAGAGAACGTCCTGCTTTGCAGAAGCACCGGCAGCGTCGGTCACAGTGAACGTCACCTTTTCTTGACCGTTCCAGTATTCGTTCGGGAGGTTCACCATGGCAGAGCCATAGTTGTCGATTTCGATCTTCAGGTCCTTGTTGCCCGTCACCGACCATTTGAGCTTCATCACGTCGTCGTCAGGATCCGTGACATAGTCCGCAAGAGAAATCATGTCGAACTGATTCTTCTCTTCGATAACCTGATCGGGAATCTTCTTCGCGAATACAGGAGGGTCATTGACCGGCTGCACCGTAAATGCCGCCGTCTTGTTGTCGCTACCGTAATCCGGATCGTTTGCGATAAACTTAATTCTAGCAGAACCATACCAGTGTTCATCCGGGATGACAATCGTCGCCACGCGGTTCGCATCGATTGTCACAGACAAATCGCCATCGGCCTGCGGTCCGCCAGACGGAACAACTTCCGTATCCCAAGTAATCTGGTTTTTCTTGTGGTCCGGGTCGCTTACAAAGTCGTCCAAACGAATTTTAGCGAACTGCTTGCCTTCCGTAATAATCTGGCTTGCAAACTGAGAAACCACAGGAGGATTGTTCACCGATTCAACAGTAAAATTCACCGTTTCAGAAGCAGACGCGCCCTTCGAGTCCGTGGCTGTAAAAGTCAAATCTTCAGAGCCGTTCCAAAGAGCATCGGGGGTCGTAATTTCAACCGTGTGGTCAGGACCGATGTTTACCTTTAAAGCCTTGTTGCCGCTAACTTTCCAACGAATTTGAGCTGGCTGGTCGTTATCGTCCGTTACAAAATTATCGAGCTTGAATTTCGAGAAAGTTCCGCCTTCCTGAATAGATTCGCCGGGAATTCCGCCAATTTGCGGGGGATCATTATTCGCTATCGGAGCAGGATCGGGAGCAGGAGTTGCGGGAGCTGCCGCAGGAGCGGGGGGTGTAGAAACAGGAGCTGGCGGTGGATTTTGGGCAAACGACGCAGTAGCCATCACGCTAGCAGAAGCAAGCAAGGTCGCCATGGACCTTTTAATTTTTTTCATTTTTGTTCTCCGATATACAGTCTAACGCATTCAAAATTTCAAAGAATTACTTCAAACCATCTTAAATATAATGCATAAAAAAAAAAAATCTTTTCATTTCTCAAAAATCTTCATTTTAAAAGAAAAACGGCACTTTGCCTATACCGCAGCCAATACCACGTAATAGCTTGACTTTCAACGAGTTAAGTAATTTTTACGTTGATAAAGGCGTTGTTTTGCGATATCAACGGGAATTTAAGCCCCAAAAAGCTCTCGTATTGCATTTGAAAAGCACTTTGTAAATTTTTTGTAAAACTGTAAGTTTTTGAAGGAAACCGCCCTCGCCGAAGCCTCCATTTACGTGACAAAAACGTTCCAAAAAGTTATCTTTTTAAGAAACCAAAAATCAAACCAGGAAAAACAATGAAATTCGTATTCCTCTGCGACGCCAACTATCTCAAAGGCGACATGGTCAACTTCCAGAACAACTTCCCCACCAATCACGAACTCGTGACGATGACCTCCGAAGACCTTCTCCAGAGCAAGTCCATCATCGAAGGGACTTTTGCAATCTTGGCAGAACGCACCACTTGGCAGAAGAACTTCAGCCTTTTCCGCTACTTCGGCCTTTTGCCGCTCCTCGAAGTGCTCCCGCTCGGCATCGTGAGCCGCGGCCGCCGCAACGAGCCCATCAAGGGCCGTTCCCAGAACAGAAACCAGGAAGTTTACTTCAACCCGGCTGCATCCGCCGAAGAACTCTACCTCCAGGTCGATAAGTTCGTCGCAGCACCTCCTTCTGGCTACACCTATCCGCGTGGCGCGGCAAAGTAAGGGTTCATGCAGCGGCATGTTCTAGAAAGCCTTTACCGTCAAGGCGGGTTCACGCTTGTCGCCATCTCTGACGAAGACGTGTTACCCCAAGAACCCTTGCAGCAGTTCGCACTGGCACTCAACGCCGGTGCGAGTTTTGTTGTAATTGACTTTTCTTCACGCCGCCATTTGGACGGGAACTCCCCCTTCCAGACCACGGAACTCTTCAAGAGAACGCTCGACGACGCAGCCATCAACGAAATTGAAGGAACCGTCGCTATAGACGGGCACGTCGTCTTTTCGGGTTCACTTACCCTCCCCGACTCGGACAGCGAATACCGCAACCTTTACCACAACCTCAAAGCTCTCGAAAAGATTGCTCCGCAAATCATCGGCATCATTTCGACAGAAATGACCGGGAACGTCGGGAAACTGATTGAAATGTCCCGTCTGCTCGTGATGCACGTGACAGAAAAATCGGTAAACATCGCAGGGGCTTTCATCGAAGACGTTAAAGAGGCTCAAAAAGCAGAAATTCTTTGGCTATCCAGAAAGCTTCCGCCAAGACGGAGCTTCCCCAAGGCACGCAAGGCTATCCGCCGCAACAAATGCGCCACCAAGGAAGCATTTGCCGCAGGCTTCGAAAAAAGCCCAGAAAAACTAGCCAAAATTTCGAAGAAGCTCCACAAAGTTTCGATACTGACAAAGAACCCGCTTGACGGCGTTCCAAGGCTTATCCGCAACCTGTTTCCGCTTTTGCTCGTTGCAACCATTATCGCCCCGTTCTTGTTCGTAACAAACATCGACCGCAGCGATTCGAACCTACGCGACCGCATTCAGGAAAGGAACCAGCTCTCCGTCGCCCCCTCTTTCGAATATACGTTCGACGGCATCGAGAACATGCAACGTATCGCCCGCTACGCTATTGGACGATTCGACGCGATGATCACGACCGAAAAGATGGTCAAGAACTACGTGGCAAAGACTCTTGAAGATAACGGATTTGGCGTAACCTCATGGGAATTAGGCAACTTGAACATTCCGCCCAAAGGAACGACCATCCGGTTCTCGCGACCCGACGAAATCAAGCGTCCCGCGTCTTCGGACACTATTGGAGCTGCATGGAAGTTCTGGACTTCCGTCATTTCGGACAGCATCGCCTACATCACGGAATTTTATCACGAACAAGCGACATCGGCATTCCGCAAGCACAACGGCATTGACGTGGCGAGCCGCCAAGGAGCTCGCATCCTCGCCCCGTTCGGAGCTAAAGCTTGGACTAGCCGCGACGAGCGCGGCGGCGTGATTATTGCGCTTGTACGCAAGCAAGACGTGATTTTGTTCATGCACTGCGACAAGTTACTTTACTTGAACGGACAAGAAGTCATGCCCGGCGACCCCATCGCGACCGTCGGCACAACAGGACACACCACAGGTCCCCACGCGCACATCGTTACAGGAATCATCAGCAAAAAAGGGAAAAAACATATCGGCAACGTCCGTTACGACGACATAGACCCCATCAAATGGTTTTACAAATTTAAGCCCTCTTCAAAGTGAGACGGAAGCAAAAAACAGCTTAGATCCATGCATTTTATCGGGAATTTGGTGCACTTTATCACATTTTAACAAAAAAAACTTAAAAATCGCCATTTTGTAAGCGAAATATTACATACTTACTATCGCCAAGCAATCCACAATTAAATAACTTTGTTCCACGGGATTGATGTAGTTAAAAACAATGTCAAAAAAAAAGGATTAGGACATGAAACATTCCATCGTTTGGGCATCCCTCGCACTCGCAGTAGCACTCTTCTCAGGATGCTCGAGTGTCGCTACCCCCAAAGCTGAACTCGCAATACATAACGATACAGTCCATTGCATTCCCGCAATCGACAGCCTCATCGTCAGCATGAAGCAGGACTACATCAAGCAGTGCTACATGCCTGTCGCAAGCCACTTGCCTCCTGAAAATTCTTGCCAGTCCGATTTGTTCCAGATGGTCGAACGCCGCTACCACATGGAATACAACCAGAACCACGTCGCAGCAGCCAGCAACGAACTCTTCTTCAAGGACGTTGTCCCGGAAATCCAGAAGAAGGTCAAGAGAGAACCTTCCCTCCGCGATCCGCTGCGCCGCGCATTCAACAACAACGAAGAAATGCTCGCCTACTACAAGGACAAGTATAAGTTCAACACTCAGATTGAACAGTTCTAACCTTTATTTTCCTGTTAATGACTACATTTCGCACGGCTTTCGGGCCGTGTTTTTTTAGGCATTAGGTTACAGGTAACAGGCTTTAGGATAAGAATCACATGCTTCGCATGTCAATTAAAAAGCGACAAAATCGCAAATATTTTGCCTACATATACTACCTGACACCTGATACCTGACACCTATTTTTCTATATTTGGGCTGCAAATTAAACCTAAAAGAGACAAATCTATGGGAAAATCACTCTATCAGAAAATTTTCGAAAGCCACACGGTAGCTAAGCTCCCGAGCGGCCAGTGCCAGCTCTTTATCGGGCTTCACCTCTGCCACGAAGTGACGAGTCCGCAGGCCTTCGCCCAGCTCCGCGAAGAAGGTCAGAAGGTGCTGTTCCCGGAACGCACTTTCGCAACGGTCGACCACATTATTCCGACCACCTTCCCGGAACGCAACCGCCCGCTCCAGG
>CAMZGI010000044.1 GCA_947306305.1 uncultured Fibrobacter sp. | reverse complement strand
CCCACGGATTTTACACCCGATCTAACAGGAAAAATTCAGCTCGTTGCTCTTGTGGCTCAGTTTAGGCGCGCTCTGACGCGAAAAACAAATCCCCGAGGCGCTGCTATCATTATAGATAAGTAGTTTCGAGTGTTCGCACCGTAGGAGATGCCCTTTTTTTATGGGTAAAAAATGGAAATTTCCGAGAAGCTACTTGAACTTTTAAATTACGCAGAATCTGAAGAAATTTTTGACAAGGCTGTTGCAGGCTACCTGCTCCCGGACGGATCGAGCCACATCGTCACGCTGAACACTCCCGAAGACACTGTTTTTGACATCGCATCACTCACAAAAGTCTGCCCCACCTCGACGCTCGCGCTTACTTACATTCTCGAAGATAAAATCTCGACCGACACCCGCGTTGCCGATTTTATCCCGGAACTCAAGACCAACTACCGCGACGAAATACGCATTTTCCACCTGCTCACCCACAGCTTGGACTACCGCGTCCCCATGAAGACTCTCAGGACGCTCCCGCCCGAAAAGATTCTCGACGCACTCTACACCTACCAGTTCGCAGAAGCTCCAGGCACATTATTCAACTACGGGAACCCCGCGAGCGTTCTGCTCGGAATTTTGCTGCAACGATTGACGGGCAAGAACTTGCAAGAGCAAGGGAACGAAAGATTTTTCACGCCGCTCGGCATGACCCGAAGCGGCTACAACCCGCTCACCCGTGTCCCGAAATCCGAAATTGCGGCAACGGAACTCTGCGAGTTCAGGCACCGCGAAATCCAAGGCGAAGTCCACGACGAAAGTGCCTGGGTGCTGCAAAAGCTGTTCCCCGTCGGCAGCGCCGGCATGTTCAGCTGCGTCCCCGACCTGCTCAAGTTCGTGAAAATGATTCTTTTAGACGGAAGGCACGAAGGCAAGTCCATCATCCCTCCCGGAATTCTTGAAATGGTAAGCCAGAACGCATTCCCCGAAAACGTGCACGCCTGCACCGCCCTCGGGTGGGAACTGAACGCAAGCAAGTTCATGGGAACAAAGGTTTCGCCGCAAGCCTTCGGTAAAACAGGCTTCACTGGGGCAAGCATCGTCGCCGACCCGGACAAAGGCGGAGCCTTGGTGCTACTCAGCAACTTCACGTACCCGCACCGCGAACCCAACGCCGACAGAATCCACGCATTCAGGGCAACGCTCGCCGACGCGTTCTTTGGCGAACTAGGGTGATTTGAGCTTTACATTTCTATCAAGATACCGGCTTGGAGATATATGTAGCCATGACCGGAATTGTTCAAAAACTGGTAGCCACCCGACAAGATGATGGACGAGTTGTCCCCGTTCTTGATATCGAGCCCAGCTCCTGCACGCCAGAACATTTGACCGTCTTTGCCCAGCATATAGCCGAAGTCGCCTGTGGCGACCGGCAGCACCGTCCGCCCTATGGGAAGGCGAACCCATAGGCTACCCGACAACGGGAGAATCCCAACGTTGTCGAGTTCCTGGTATCCAACGCCAAGGCCTGCAAAAACCATTTGGTCAATCGGATACCACAAGTGTCCATAAAAACTCATGTTGAAATCGCCCATGTGACTCACGCGATTGCAAAAACCACCCTGAGCATCTAACGTCAAGGCGTTCGCCGGCATCGCAAAGAACGCTAACGCGAGTAAAACTGCGGACAAAAACTTTTTCAACTTCATAATCTTCAATATATAAATTCTATTTAAGAATGGAGATTCCGGCTCGAAGGCCGGAATGACAGGCTAGCTTATCAACGCGGCACTCGCCTCTCTCGTCTTTGCTCAAGTGCCAAATGCTCGGCTCGGATATAGGCTTGCAAGCAATCCTGCATCTCTCGCCTTATGCATTTGTCGTCTGTAGCCCGAAGGGCGTTCTTTCGTCTAAACACCTACTCGTCGCTGCGAGCTTCGCGAGCCCAGCCGCCGCTGCGTTCGCGTTTAAACGCGAGGAAGAATCCCTTGAGCATCGCCAAGTTCACAAGCAAGAAGTAATAGGCACTCGGCAAAATCTTCGTCACCGCTACAATGAGCGCAAGCGTCATGCATCCAAAGGTAACCTGGTAAAAAAGCCCCTTCGTCAAAAGCAACGCGTTCGCCACATACAAAAGAATAATGAAGTGCGGAGAGAACCAACGGATAATCTTGTGCGAGAAGAACAAGTACGCCAGCAACGGACGCAACGGGTTCAGCAACGGCAAATAAGAGAACAGGTAATTGAAGTTCGCACGTCCAATACGCACCTTACGCCTATATTCGCCGCTCGATTCCTTCGACGTCTGTTCGGTACCGATAGCGCTTGCCACGAACGTGCAATAGAACCCCTTCTGCAAAATTTTCGTCGTCACGAAGAAGTCGTCCATGACGCTCTTCTTGACCGGGAGTTCCGTATAAAGTTCCCTGCGGATAGCATAGAGGGCACCGTTGCCGCCAATCAAGCGATCGAGCACACCTTCGAACTTCTTGATTTCGCTTTCCAAATCCCAGTAAGAGCTTTCACCCTTGCCGAGCACGCTTCCGCTCTTGTCCGACAAAATCAAATGACCGCAAGCACAACCGATTTTTTTGTCCTTGAACGGATCTACGAGCTTACGGACAACGTTCGGAAAAAACATCGTGTTCGCATCGCAAAAGAGCAAAATATCGTTCTTTGCAATTTTCTGCAAACGGTTGAGCATCGCCGCCTTGCCCGCATTCTTCGGAGCCTTCACCAGCGTGATTCCTTTATCCGCATAGCGGGCGATAATTTCTGCGGTCTTGTCAGCAGAACCGTCATCGCCAATCAGAACTTCCAACTTCTCCTTGGGGTAGTCAATTTCAAGAATGTTCTGGATTTTACGTTCAATCACCGCCTCTTCGTTGTATGCCGAAATCAAGATGGAAACCGTCGGCAGTTCCATCGTTCCATCAACAGGCTTTTTTTTGCGTTTGAAAATTTCGCTCACAAACGGGAGCGTCATCGGGAACAGCAAATAGCAATGGATAATCAGCAAAAGCAATACCCAAAAAGCAATTTGCACGTAAAAGAGAACGTTTTCACTCATTTCGAAATCCACTCCTCTTCTTTTTCAAGAATCTGGTAGAGCAAATACTTCATTTCTTCAGCCGTGTAGGAATCTTTTATCGTCAAAATCGAAAGTCCTTTCGGGGCTATCAGAACAAACGCGGGGAGCACGCTCAAGTTCCACACGTCAAAATAGCAGCGTTGCACAGTCTTCTTTTTTCCGTCGCAAACAATCGTATCTTGCGAATCCACATCAAGCTTGGCCGAGATAAACCGCGTATTCAAAAGCGAAGCGACCGTCGGGTCCGAATAAGTGTTCGCATCCATAATGCGGCAAGGCACGCACCAGTCCGCATACAAATCGACAAACATAAGCTTGTTCGAACTTTTAGCTTTTTTCAGAGCTTCGGTGTAGTTCATCCAATGCACAAGCTTCGGCTTTGGAGGCGGAGCCGCAACAGCTTGCAAAGCAAAGCACAGGACAAATGCAATCCACAAAAACGGTTTCATCATTTTTTGTCCTTTTTCGTTTGCGGTTTGGGCTTGGGTATGCCAAGCAAAGAATCGACTCTATCCGTAACTGCCAGTTGAAACGGCATCCAGCGTGTTTCGTCGTCCAGGATTTTATCCATAGTCTTGATAAAATCTTCGCGGCTGTAGCCATACTTTTTCATGATGTCACGACGGATAAGACGGGTCATGGGAGTCCCTTCCCCGTAAATTTGCTCGGCTACACGCATCTCTACAAACGCGGCGACAAGCTTATCGTCGGGCTTCGACCCGGATTCCGAGCAAGCGTAAACGCCCAAAGCGACAAGTCCAAGAAACACGAAACGAAGCCCAGCTTTCCAGGCTTCGATTCTTGCGTATTTCAACCGTGACTTCAACATCGCCTACCGATTTCAAAACGGAAATTCGAAAACGCTATTCCCTGTTTTCCAAGGCGTTTTCAAAAAGACCATCGACGTAATCACGCTTGCTAAATTCAACAAGCTGGTCGATACGTTCGCCCATGCCCACCCAGCGAATCGGAATTTGCAACGAACTTGCAATCGAAAGCACAGAACCGCCACGAGCCGTTCCATCGAGCTTAGTCACCACAAGACCCGTCAAGGGGAAGCTCTGGTTGAAAATCTTCGTCTGGTTGATGGTGTTCTGTCCGGTGTTACCGTCAATCACAAGCCACATATCATGCGGCATCGCTGGATCCACCTTCTTGATAACGCGGACAATCTTCTTGAGCTCTTCCATCAAGTAGTCTTTGTTATGCAAGCGGCCAGCAGTATCAATCAGCACCACATCGCAACCACGAGCGACAGCCGCATTGCAAGCATCAAACGCCACCGCCGCAGGGTCGGAACCTTCCTGATGCTTGACAAATTCAGCACCCGAACGCTGCGCCCATGTTTCGAGCTGGTCAATCGCCGCAGCACGGAACGTATCGCAAGCGGCAATCATCACCTTCTTGCCTTCGGCCTTCCAGCGAGCAGCGAGCTTACCAATCGTCGTCGTCTTGCCCGCGCCATTCACGCCAATCACAAGCACCACATGCGGCTTGCCCTTGAGCTCAAACGGAGGAGGATCCTTCAAAAGACGTTCCGCTTCGTTACGCATAATGTCGAGCACTTGCTCGGTCGTAAGCGACTTGCCCAAAGCATTTTCGCGGAGAGCGTCCGTCAAAAGGAACGCCGCTTCGACACCCACATCAGCCTTGATGAGGTGTTCTTCAAGCTCTTCGAGCGTTTCGTCAGTAATTTTACCGGCACCGACAATACCCTTCAATTCGCCAAGCAAGGCGTCGCGGGTCTTGGCTAAACCGTTCTTGATTGCAGAAAATAAACCCATTATATGAGACTCTCGACTTTATCCACGAGGCCGTAATTCTTGGCCTCTTCAGCGGACATGAAGTTGTCGCGTTCAGTGTCGCGGTCAATTTCTTCGATAGTGTGGCCAGACGTTTCGGCAAGAATCTTGCCCGTGATACCACGGATGCGAAGCATTTCTTCTGCCTGAATCTGGATGTCACTTGCAGGGGCGACGATTTCGCCATGAATAAGCGGCTGATGAATCATGATGCGGGCGTTCGGCCATGCAGTACGCTTGCCCTTTGCGCCAGCGGTGAGGAGCACGGCGCCCATCGAAGCAGCCTGTCCACAGCAAACCGTCACGACATCGCTCTGGATTGCGTTCATGCAGTCGTAAATTGCAAGACCACTCGAAATCACGCCACCCGGGCTGTTAATGAAGAAAATAATGTCTTCGTGATTCAATGAATCTAAATACAAAAGTTCCTTGACAATGCGTTCGGCGCTTTCATCATCGACACCACCCCACAAGAAAATTCTGCGCTTGGAGGCAAGGTATTCTTCAGCCTTCTTGAGCATGTCAGGGGTCTGCTTTTCTTTATTCTCGTTACAATCAGCCATAAATATTCCTTTTGTTCAGGTACAATTTAGAAAATAGTTACTAGTTACTAGTTCGTAGTTACTAGAATTGGTAGAATTTAGTTACTAGTTACTAGTTAATAGTTACTAGTTAATAGTTACTAGAGATTCTTGCTTGAAAAAGTCTAGTAACTAGTAACTCCAAACTTAGAACAGCGACGCAGTCGCCCTAGTAACTCAGAACTCATAACTCCACTATATATATCGTTCCTCGTTTAAAAAATGTATCTTTGGCGCATGCAAAATTCTCAAAGTTCTTATCTGGTCGGGCTTGTGGATCCCGAAACGCTCGCCGCCGCCGAAAGCGAAGACCTCCACCCGGCTCGCATCGACTATAGCAGCTGCGACATTCTCGAAATCCGTTACGACTTTTTCAAAGAATCCGACTGGCAAAGACTTTCTGCACGCGTACGCAAAATCGCTCCGAATACTATACAATTAGGCACTATCCGCCTTAAAAGGGATGGCGGCACTTTCAAGAACGCAAGGGCTATCGAACGCCCCGCTTTATGGAAGTCCATCCTCGATGCTGACGAAGTTCCAGAATGGCTCGACCTCGAACGCGACTGCCTCCACGACTACAACGCGCTCCGCGAACTCGCATCTCCCAAAGGCGTTAAAATCCTCATTTCGGAGCATAACTTTACACGCATCCCAAGCGACCTCGAACTCAAGAATTACCTCACCGACGTTAAACGGGTTAAGGCGGACGGCATCAAAATCGCCGCCATGAGCAACTCCAAGGACGACTGCTCCAGGCTCTACAAATTCGCAAAACGTGCCAAAGGGTTCGAACTCATCGCCGCATTCGGCATGGGCGAAACAGGGAAAATCAGCCGTATTTGGTCCCTCAAGGAGGGCGCGAACCTCACTTACGGTTCCATCGGAAAAGCCGCCGCACCCGGCCAAATTGACGTCGGACTCATGAAAAAAGCGATAGAAAAGCTAAAAACTATCGATTCCCAGATAGAATTATCTTCTTTTTTAAACATATTTTAGATATTACGCTTTCCAAAAGTCAATATTTTTCTAAAATATTAAGTTGATTAATGCATAAAAAGGATACATCATGCGCCTATCTGAAAGATTTGTAGATAATTGCATCTTGATTAATTCTTCTAGCGAAACCAAGGAAGCCATTCTTAACGAATTGGTTGATACTCTTTGCAGCGCCTACAAACTTGATCACCGCGATGAAATCTTCGAAGCCATCTGGACACGCGAACAGAGCCGTTCCACAGGCATCGGTTGCGGTCTTGCAGTCCCCCACGCCAAAATTGACTATGTAGATCGTATGTGCATGGTCGCAGCAACGATCGAAAAAGGACTCGACTTCCAGTCATTTGACGGCGAACCCGTTTACCTGCTCATCCTCATCGTGAGCCCGGGCAACACCGTGGGGCCGCACCTCAAGGCGCTCTCTTCCGTGAGCCGCCTGCTCGCCGACGGCAACGTGCGCAAGGACCTCATCGCCTCCAAGACTCCGGCAGAGTTCCTCTCCATCCTCCGCGCCGCTGAAGATAAGTACTTGTAGCAGCGCCAGAGGCGCAGTGATTAGTAAACAGTAGGCAGTAGACAGGAATAGTTAGGCGGCAAAGCCGCGATTATAAAAACTTCCGACTTCCTACCGACTACTTCCTACTAACCACCAACCACTAATCACTAACCACTAAAGTTCCCTTGACAAGCTTTAATCTATTTACTATATTTGCTCTCACCTCGGACGGTTAGCTCAGTTGGTTTAGAGCGCTGCTTTCACACGGCAGAGGTCACTGGTTCAAATCCAGTACCGTCCATTCGAAAGGCTTCCACACGGAAGCCTTTTTGTTTTTTAGACAAATTTTCTATCTTAAATTAAAGTTGCAACCAAAAAATGTAGCCGAATCATCTAAAAGGTATGAATTACAAAAAAGCACTCGTTCTCGGTATTCTTGCGTCAACGTCTTTCATTTATGCAGACGGTTCATGGACTTTAGCGGCATGTCTCAAGCAGGCCAAAGAAAAAAGTCTCAAGCTTGAATCGGCAAAGCTCCGCGAACAGCAGGCAAGCGTAAGCATAGAACAGGCTAAAGTGGGCAACTACCCCACAGTTTCAGCTAGCATCGGCAACTCCCTTTACGATTCCCCGTTCAGAGACGGGCCCCAGGACCATTACCGCTTAAGCGTCGGCATCAGCGGCTCTTACACTTTGTGGGATGGAGGCTCTACAAAGCTTTCGATTCAGGCAAACGAACTGAACCGCGAAGCGACTCGTCTTTCGACCAAAGAAACGGAACGCAGCGTGCAAGAGAATGTCTTGAACGCCTATATCAACTTGCTCGCCGCGACAGAAAAGCTCCGCACCGCAGACGCTTCCGTCGAACTCGCCAACGCCGAATTCGAGAAATACAACATCTTGTTCGATGCAGGGGCAATCACCAAGAAAGATTTGGCGCAGTCCCAAGCGAACGTGCTGCAAAAGCAGGCATCGCAGCTCACGGCGCAGTTGAACGTCAACACCTCGAAGACGACTTTAAGACAGCTCCTCGAACTCCCCGACACGGAGAACCTGGAAATTTCCGCTCCGGAAACCGAAATTCAATCGCCAGACGCGCTCTCGCCAATTCCGTCATTGAACGAACTCCAAAAGACCGCAATGGAGAACCACCCCGGCTTAAAGTCCGACAGTCTCTCGATTCAAGTCGCCCGTAAAAATACCGAAATCGCAGGCAAGGGCAAATCCGTCAAAGTGACGCTCGGTGCAAACGCAAGCACGGGCCTGCAGGCATGGCAATCGGACAAATACGGTTCTCAAATCAAGAACGGCTATTCACACAGCCTTTCGCTGAACATCAACATTCCGATTGTTGACGGCGGCGCGACTGAGAACAAAATCTTGCAAGCCCAAATCAACGAAACCACAAGCATGGTGAGCTTAAAAGAAGAAGCGAAGACTCTCGAAATGACCATCGAGAAACTTTATCTGAACGTCCTTAGCGCCGACATGCAGTGGAAGGCGGCCATTCTTCAAGTGGAAGCAGAAACCGAAGCTTTGAAAGTTGCCGAAGAACAACGTTCCGCTGGGGCTCTGACTTACACGGATTACTTGTCACAAAAGAACAGCCTCGAAAACGCTCAAGTGACGCTCACGAACGCAAAGTACACAAGCCTTCTCGCAAGGAACTTGCTGGACTTGTACCAAGGGAAGCTAGACTAAAGGTCTCTGCTTCACGCGGATGCGTGGGATTTCCTTCATAATCAAGAGCTTTTCCACAGGGGCAAAGTCCTCGTGCGGCTTGATGCATTCCTTGAAAATCACGTCGGCAAGCGTAGCATTGTGAGCCAAGAACGCCACGAGAAGCGCATTGCGTAAGAAGAACTCGTCCATCGAAGCCATTTCGTACTTCTCGTAGAAATTCGCGACGTAAAATGCGGCCAGCTTGTAATCCTTTGTACGAGCCGCTTCCATGATGTTGAATTCATCTACGAACGATTCCGGCAGCGCACCTGCATTCACGAGGTTCCGCATCTTCACATAAACTTCGTTCGTATCGCGAGCTTCCATCGGAATGCCACGCATCCATTCCACATATTCCATGCGGAACTTTTTCCACTCCGGCGAGGTTTCGGAGACCTTGAATTTCGGACGCACAAGGCTATCCACGGCATTCGCAGAATCTCCGACAATTTTTGCCGATGCAGAATCGGAGCCGTTCACAGCAAGCATCGCCGAGATGCCATCGAAAACTTTCATGCGTTTTTCCACTTCCTTCATGTACGCAAGCAACGCACGTCTGCGGTACGGGTCAGCCCCAGCCTTGAGCATCGACTGCACCTTAGCCGGCCTGCGCAAAGCGTAATCCGCCGAATCCAAATATTCCGGCCAGCAAATTTCGCAGCTGTCGAACACCTGCACAATGCGAGCGTTCGAATGAACAAAGCGAGCTTCTTCCGCCTTGTTATCGACCATCGGGATAAACGTGCTGTTCGGTTCCACGCCATCCAAAAGCGGAGCCACCATCTTCGACGTAAAGAGGAAGTTCTGTTCGCCAAAGAAATTCGGATCGCGGTGGATGCGTTTAAATTCCTTCACGAGCGTCGAATCGGTGCTAAAGCGACCAATCGCACGCTGCATTACAGGCTCGTCACTTGCAATAATGATGATGTCCGGTTCTTCGGGAGCTTTATACAAACTCACATACGGGAACGTCATGTCGAGAGCTTTTAAAATATTGAGGAACAGCAAGTCGTTGAATTCATACGTTTGAATCCACTGCACCCAAAGTCCGCCCGGCTGCATGTAGCGACGCATCTTGGCGTAGAATTCATGGCTGAACAAACTTGCAACGCCGCTCACCCACGGGTTCGAAGGCACGCTAATCATCAAGTCATACTTGCGACGGTTCGTGAGGAAGAACGTCTGCGCGTCATCAATGAAAATGTGAATACGCGGGTCGTCGTAACCACGAGCGTTCCACGGATAAAATCCGCGAGCAAGGTTCATCATTTCTTCTTCGATTTCAACGCAGTCAAAGTCACGCAACAGCGGGTCAGCGAGCAAGTAATGAGCGCCCATGCCGCTACCAAAACCGACCATTGCAGCATCGTAAGGCTTGTCCTTCACAGCCATCGGCATAAACGCCGTAGCCGCCTGCGTAAGCTCATCGCCTTCAATCGGATTCTCGCGATTCTTGCTCATGCTCGCATCAGCCTTGCCATTCGTCTTCACGTAATAATGCACGTCGGATTCATGGAAACTAATCGTCGCCGTCTTGCCGTCACGCACCACAATTTTTTCGTCCGGATGCAAATTCTTGAACGCGCGGAATGCGCCCGAAGTAATCATGTGCGGATCGAAATTGATAAAGATCGACGGGAACACCATGATAATTGCAATCACGTAAAACGCGACGCTGTAGCGGAACTTTTTGCGATAAATTACAAGTAAAATAAAGCCAATAATAAAGTCCATCACCGCAGCCGTTACAAGCGAACCCTTGAGCTGCAAAAGCGGAAGCAAAATCAGCCCGCCGCCAGCCGAACCGAGAATCGAGCCCACCGTATTCCAGCCGTAAACCTTGCCAATCGGAGCTTCGCTCTTGAACGCACGCGTTAAAATCAACGTAATCAACGGGAGCGTCATGCCCGCAAAGAAACTCGTCGGAACCATCCACAAAATCGAAAGGGCGTACTTGAAAATGCTCCAGCAAACATAACCGTCATTCGTCGTATTGAAAATCTGGTTCGCGACATTCATGCCTTCCCAGAACGGCTTGTAGAAATACAACGTGCAAAGCGCAAAGAATCCCATGAAAATCTGCGCCAGTGAAAGCACCACCAGCGAATCTTTCTTCAAGAGTTTTCCACTGACCGCACTGCCAATCGCAAGCCCAAGAATAAACGCCGAAAGCATTTGGTCGAAGCTGTGGCTCGAAGAGCCCATCAACAGCGAAAGCAAACGGATCCAAACAATTTCATAGACAAACGAAGTAAAGCCCGTAATCGCAGCAATCCAGAACCACATATTTTTCGGAGGCATCGGGAGCTTGTGTTCAGCCGCATAATCTTCATTGAGCGGTTCCGCAGACACATTCGCTGCAGACGATTCCGCCACGCCCTCTTCTTCAAGTTCTTCTTCGTGCGTTGCAGGTGACGTATAGCCGATATAGCAGAACACCGCAGCCAACAAGAAGTTGATCGAAGCCGCCACGCAAAGCGTCGCATGGTTACCCAGCACAGGAATGAGCGTATAGCTTGTGAACAAAATACCAATCGCACTGCCAAGGCTGTTCGTAAAGTAAAGCATCGGGAGCGAAACTTCGGCACCGCTCTTTCGCATAAGCCCAGCCGCAATGAACGGGAACGTCATGCCCACCGCAATCGCAATCGGAAGCGTCGAACCCGTCGCCAAAATAATCTTGACAATTTCCGCCCCGCGAGACCCCAGCGAAGCCACATAACTCGAATCGTAAAAGTAATCCGTGAGCCAAATGTAGAGCGGATGGTAAATGATACCGCCGATACCGATTCCAAGCTCCACCGCCGCGTACCCGAGCAACGGACGTTTCACCTTCTCGACGAGCTTCCCTGCAACAAAACTGCCAATCGCAAGCCCGCCCATGTAAATGCAGAGCGTGAGCACCTGACCATAGCTCGAATGTCCGAGGAAAAGTTTGAGATACCTGGCCCACGAACCTTCGTAAATGAGTCCTGCAAAACCAGAGAGAGCAAAGAGGGCATAAATTAAAATATTCATGCCTGCAAATCTATACTAATTAAGTTAATATTATTTAAAGTGTGGCTTTTTTAAGTGTAATTTTTTGATGACTTAGATTTATATGTAATAAGCACTTCATGCGGGCGGGGCCCCAGCTCGGAGACTTCCAATAGGAAACCGCAATTATAGGGGTATTATTATATACAGCTAGTGACAGCGGGCCTAGCATTTTCTATCTTTATGCATAAAATCAAATATACGCATAAAATACGGATTTAAAATGACTCTTCGCAAAGCGTTCGAATCAAAGATGATGTTGCTCGATGGCGGCATGGGCTCTGTTATCCAGACTTACGGGATCAAGGGCGCCAACAACGATATGCTTTCCATCGAAAAGCCCGAGATTATTCTCGACATCCAGCGTCGTTACGTGGATGCAGGCGTCGATTGCCTCACGACGAACACGTTCTCGAGCCAACGCGTGAGCCAGCACGAATACCATCAGGAACATCGCATTGCCGAGATGAACCGTGCATCCGTGAAGATCGCAAAGCAGGCCGCCGAAGAAGGCTTCAAGAAGTACGGCCGCCAAGTTTACATTTTGGGCGACGTCGGTCCGACGAGCAAGATGCTCTCGATGAGTGACGACGTGAACGACCCTGCGAGCCGCGCGATTACTTTCGACGAACTTGAAGATGCGTATTTAGAACAAATCACAGTCTTGATGGAAGAAGGCGTTGACGCCATTCTCATCGAAACGATTTTTGATACGTTGAACGCCAAGGCTGCCCTCAGCGCCTACAGCAAAGCGAACGAAGCGCGAATCGCCGCCGCCAAAGCAGCAGGCACTCCCGAAAGCGAAATCAAGCCGATCGAAGTGATGCTTTCGATGACCGTGAGTGACGCCTCCGGCCGTACGCTTTCTGGCCAGACGGTCGAAGCATTTGCCGTGAGCGTGATGCACATGCACCCGCTTTCCATCGGCCTCAACTGCGGTCTCGGCGCCGACGGCATGGTGCCTTACCTCCGCCGCATGGGCGTAGTCGCCCCGTGCTACCTCAGCTGCCACCCGAATGCAGGCCTTCCGAACCAGTTCGGCGGTTACGACGACACGCCCGAAGACATGGTCCGCTTGATGCGAGTTTATCTGGACGACAAGCTCGTGAACATGATTGGCGGTTGCTGCGGTACGACTCCGGAACATATCGCCGCCATGCGCAAGATGCTCGACGAGCTCCCGGCCGACTACAAACGCCGCGAACCCGCGCCCAAGTATGTCACTTGCCCGCGCCTCCGCCTCGCCGGTCTGGAACCGTTGTTCAAAGACCAAGTGCGTCCGAGCAACGGTGCCGACAGTTGCAACGCCGAGGACTTCGCAAAGGTCGGCGAACGCTGCAACGTGGCAGGTTCCAAGAAGTTCCTCCGCCTCATCAACGAAAAGAATTACGACGAAGCCCTCGACATCGCCCGTAAGCAAGTCGAAGACGGCGCCGACGTCATCGACGTCAACATGGACGATGGCCTCCTTGACGCCACCGCCGAAATGCGCACGTTCTTGAACCTCATCGCCTCGGACCCGGCTGTCAGCCGCGTCCCCATCATGGTCGATAGTTCCCGTTTCGAAGTCATCGAAGAAGGCCTCAAGTGCATCCAGGGCAAGAGCATCGTGAACTCCATCTCGCTCAAGATGGGCGAAAAAGCATTCATCGAGCACGCTCTCGTCGTCAAGCGCTTGGGTGCCGCCGTCATCGTGATGCTCTTTGACGAAGAAGGTCAGGCCACGAACTATGAACGCCGCGTACAAATTGCGTCCCGTGCCTACGACATCATGGTGAAGCAACTTCACTTTGACCCGTCCGACATCATTTACGACCCGAACGTTTTGACAGTCGCTACCGGCATGGCCGAACACAACGCCTACGCCATCGACTTTATCCGTGCCGTCCGCTGGATTATGGACAACCTCCCTGGGGTCCGCATTTCGGGCGGTCTTTCGAACCTTTCGTTTGCTTTCCGCGGCAACAACT
>CAMZGI010000043.1 GCA_947306305.1 uncultured Fibrobacter sp. | reverse complement strand
CAAACTATAGGTAATTTCATCGAATGTAAATATAGAAATTGTGTCTAGGGGGCGGTAGCGCCGAAGGCGCTTTAGTGATTAGTGATTAGTGGTTAGTGGTTGGTGGTTAGGAATCGCAGCAAAAAAAATTCTTATTACAATCCTGTTTACTAACCACTGTTTACTAGCCACTTTCCCTACGCCCTAGTAACCAAAATCTAACATCTATTTCTCTAAAAAAATATATCTTTATACACGTATTTATTATTAGAGTTTTTCCCCACAGGTGGGAAGGACAACACGAGGTTACTTTGGCTTCCATAAACGGAAAGACGGAAACTCTTTGCATATTCGGGCATCCGGTTGCTCACAGCAAATCGCCCGCCATGCACAACGCATTGTTCGCCGCACTCGGCATCAACGCGGCTTATCTCCCCTACGCTCCCGAACCTGAAAATTTTGCCGAAGCGGTCAAAGGCTTTAAGGCTATGAAGTTTCGTGGCGCGAATGTCACAATTCCCTACAAGACCGAATTCATCGACGAAAACGGAGAACCCAAGCTCCTAGACGAACTGAGCGGCATCAGCAAGTTCACCCAAAGCGTGAACACGCTCTACTGGAAAGATGGAATTGTCGGCGGAACGTTATGCGGAACGACAACGGATCCGTATGGTTGCGTGCGTAATCTCGAAGAAAACGGAGTGAATCCGTCCAACAAGAAAATTGCACTTCTCGGAAACGGCGGAGCAGCCAAAGCGATTGCCTACACGATTGTCGAAATGCAGAACAAGCTCACCATCGTCTGCCGCACCAAGGAAAAAGGCCAAGCTCTCGCCGATGGATTGAATCAGGCTTTTGCAAACAAGGCTGAACAAGTCCAAGTCGCCACGTTCGATGAATTTGTCCAGATTTCAGCAAACTTCGACATCATCATCAACGCAACGTCCGTGGGCATGAGCCCAAACGTTGACGAATCCCCGCTCGCCGAAGATAGCCTTCACGAAGGTCAAGTCGTCTGCGATATCGTCTATACGCCTCCCATGACAAAGCTTTTGCAGACGGCTAAAGCCAAGGGATGCAAGATAGTCACCGGCGAAGGCATGCTAGTCCACCAAGGGCTCGAAAGCTTTAAAAAATGGTTCCCCAAAGAAACCGAAAACAAAACAAACGAAGAACTTGTCGCCATTATGCGCAAAGGAATGCAGGGCTAATATGAAGAAGCATCTTTACTTTACTGGATTTATGGCCAGCGGCAAAAGCCGCACGGGTCGAGCCCTCGCAGACCGTCTCGGTCGCCCGTTTGTCGATACGGACAACGTTATTGTAGAACGTGCAGGCAAATCCATTAACGAAATTTTTGAACAAGACGGCGAAGAAGCGTTCCGCAAGATGGAACACGACGTAATAGCCGAAATCGCTCAAAGCGAAAAGCCGCTAGTCGTTTCGCTCGGCGGCGGCGCGTTGACACGCTCCGAAAACTTGAAGCTCATCAGCGGCAACGGCGTTATCATCCGGCTTTGGGCAAAGCCCGAAGTGCTGAACGAGCGCATCGGCCGCAAGAACACTCGCCCGCTCCTCGCCAACTTGAACGACGAAGAACGCCTCGCTAAAATCAAGCAGATGCTCAAAGATCGCGAAAAGAACTACGCGCATGCCAACTTTAGCGTCGAAAGCACCAACGACTATACCGAAACGCACGTGACAGAACGCATCATGCACATGCTCAAGTTCTGGGAAAACCATGCGTTGGACGTCCACCCGAGCGAAGGGGGCCGCTATCCGATCTTCATCGGCAAGAACATCATCCCGGACGTTGCCGTGATGCTCGAAGGGCTCCGCCTCTCGCCGAATTACGAGTTTTTAATTTGTACCGACACGACAATCGCCAAGGAACAGAACACCAAGCTTTCTGAACTTCGCGGTCAGGCAGGACGCTGCCCGATTTTCAAGTTCCAAGCAGGCGAAGGCCACAAGACGCTCCACAACTTGAACCAGCTGTACAGCTTTATGCTGCACCGCGGCTACACCCGCAAGAGCTGCTTGTTGCAGTTCAGCGGCGGAGTGGTTGGCGACATGGCTGGCTTTGGAGCCGCTACTTACCAGCGCGGCATCCCGTTTGTGCAGTTCCCGACAACGCTGTTGTCGATGGTCGATAGTTCCGTCGGCGGCAAAGTCGCCGTGAACCACGCCGAAGGCAAGAACATGATTGGCGCATTCTACCAGCCGAAGGCTGTCGTTTGCGACATTTCCGTGCTCTCTACCCTTCCCCCGACCGAATATCTTGCAGGGCTTGCCGAAATCGTCAAATACGGTGTCATCTACGACGAAGAGTTCTTCACTTACCTCGAAAACAACGTGGAAAAAATCAAATCGCACGACTTTGAAGTCTTGAAGCACATGATTTTCCGCAGTTGCCAAATCAAGGCCGAAGTCGTAGGCATCGACGAAAAGGAAGCCGGTCTCCGCGCCATCCTGAATTACGGCCACACGTTCGGACACGCGATTGAAAAGCTCACCCACTACGAACTTTACAGCCACGGAATTGCAGTATCTTTGGGCATGCGAGTCGCCGCTCGTGCAGCGGTCTTGCTCGGAAAGCTCTCGGAAGCCGACGAAAAACGCCAGAACGCCTTGCTCGACACGCTTGGATTCCCAAAATCTTACAACGTGAACGTCGATGACGCTTGGGCTGCCATGGCCGTCGATAAAAAGGCAGAAAAGGGAACACGTGTTTACATTTTGCCTACAAAGATTGGAAACGTCGAAAAAGTTTGTAATATTGATAAAAATATTATTGCAAACGCCTGGAACGCCATCCGGGCAAATGAGGTTTAGATGAGCATCTTGGTTACTGGCGGAACAGGTTCGCTTGGATTCAGCATCCTCTCGAACTTGACCGGCACAAATCATGAATTGTACAGCTTTAGCGACGAACTTCCGCAACCTTGGCAAAAGGTAGAAGGAGTCCAATACCTGACCGGCGATTTGCTGGATTTTAGAAACGTCCAGGAAATGATTCAAAAAGTTTCCCCGACACATATCTATCACTTGGCAAGCCAGTCCTCCGTGGGACTTAGCTACAAAAAGCCTTACGAAACGCTCAACATCAACTTGCTGGGTACGCAAACGCTTCTCGAAGCGGTGCGTCAAGTCGTGCCGAAGGCAAAGATTTTGCTCCTCAGCAGTAGCGAAATTTACGGACGCACCAGCCAGCAATTAACTTATCTGCACAAAGAAACGGATCCGCCAAATCCGCTCACTCCATACGCCACATCCAAGGCCTGTATGGAAATTTTGGGCAACCAGTTCCGCAATGCAAGCGGTTTGCACGTCGTTTTCGCTCGTCCGTTCCACTTTACCGGACCGCACCACAGCCGCCGTTTTGTACTCCCCTCCATTGCCTACCAGCTAGTGAAGATAAAGTATTACGGAGCAGAACCGGTCATTTACTCGGGAAGCCTCGACGTAAGCCGTGACGTTGTCGATGTGCGCGATGTCGCTCGCGGAGCAATCCAGATTTTGAACACCGCCGAATCGGGCGAAGCATTCAACATCTGCTGCGGAAAGTCCTACACGTTCCGCGAACTTGTCGAAATGCTTGTAGATATTTCGGGCGTAAGCGTTGACTTTAGATTCGACCCCGGTTACGACCGCAGCAACGATATTCCGCTGTTGATTGGCGACCCCACAAAGATTGCAAGCCTCGGCTGGAAACCCATGATTTGCATGGAAGACTGCCTTACGGACTTGTTCAACGAAATGGTCGTCCGTCGCCGCGTAGAGCTCAAGATGGGCATGGGACGCGACCTTAGATTGTAACAAGAATCACGCTTTTGGCAAACAAGCTGCAGTTCATTCCATAAAAAATGCAGTTCAGCGAAATTCCGCATCAAAGCAGTTCCACAAGGACTGCTTTTTTTTTATTTTTTTAAACATGAGATTACAAATAAAAAATATTGCAGTGGGATTAATTGCATTTTTCGCATTCTCAGCCGCCAACGCCGCTGAGGTTACTCTCCCAACAGGTGCCGACCGCGCCCTTACCGTAACCGACTTTATGCCGCACCAGTCTATTTCCAAGGAATTTAGCGAAACCTGGAGCTACCAATTCGTATTTGACAACGGGACTCGCGCATTTCTCAACTATTCAGCCCTTTACATTCCTGGCTTGGGCAAAAAACTTGGTTGCGACTTGAATTTTTGGAACTTCAAGGGAAAAACTTACACCGTCGGTCGCCAGTACCCTCCTGAACGCCTCGTTGCAAATAAGGAAACAGCAACTATAGAGATTAACAAGGACGAATACAAGCTCCAAAACAAGCCCGGTAAAGGACATCGTGTTCTTTACAGTGCCGACAAAGGCGGAAAATTCCTCCTCGATGTGACTTTTGAAAGCGCAGTCCCCGGCATGGTTCCAGGAAACGGAGTTTGGACTTTTGGCAAAGAAAAATTCGCCCAATACATTCACATTCCTTACGGAAGAGTTACGGGCAAAATCGCCTATAACGAAGACACTTTGACGGTCAAGGGCTATGCCTACATGGATCAGACATGGCAAACCGTGCAAGCAACAGATATGGCTGTACGCACCATCAACTTCAGCACGAACGAAAAAACGTCCATGTTCGCAGGCCGCATTACAATAGCAAACAACGGTCAGCTGATGGGCTACGCTTTGTTCAACGGTCCGCAGGGCATGAAGGTTGCCATTCCGACAAAGATTAAGGAAGGCGGCGACGTTTATACGGGTCAAAAATTCCCCAAGACAACTTTAGCGTTTGAATGGAAGAACGGCGTTCCCCCCACGTCATTCCCAGTGAACAAAGTTTTGCAGAAGGCTTCGCTCCTCGACAAGGTTGACGGCTGGTTCGCAAAGAAAGCTATGAAGATTGCCGCCGGAGGCGAAGTTCTATTCTACCGCGGAAGAAGTCAGAACGGCATGGGCAAAAAGATTGACTGGGCAATTACAGGGGTCAAGGATTAATGACAAAATTTAGACCCTGCATAGACTTGCACGACGGGAAAGTTAAACAAATCGTCGGCAGCTCGCTCTCCGATAGCGGAGTCGGTCTCAAGACAAACTTTGAAACAGACCGATCATCTGCCTGGTTTGCAGAACTCTACAAGAAAGACGGAATTAAAGGCGGACATGTAATTATGCTCGGCAAAGGAAACGAGAGCGCAGCGAAGGCCGCGCTTTCGGCGTATCCAGAGGGTCTGCAAGTTGGCGGCGGAATTAACGCCCAAAACGCAAAAGAATACATTGATGCAGGCGCAAGCCACGTCATCGTGACGAGCTGGATTTTCCCCGAAGGTCGCCTCGACCGCGAACGCTTGGCTGAACTCGTGCAAACTGTAGGCAAGGAACATCTCGTTTTGGACTTGAGCTGCAAACGCACGGGAATTGTCGATGGTAAGCCGCAATGGAAAATCGCGACAAACCGCTGGCAAACGATTATCGATATTGAAATTACCAAAGAAACGCTAGACGACCTCGCACAAAATTGCGATGAATTTTTGGTTCACGCCGCAGATGTCGAAGGCAAGCAACAAGGCATGGACGATGAACTGATTCGGTTCCTTGCCCAAAACAGCCCTATCCCCGTCACTTACGCGGGCGGAGCAAAATCGCTTGAAGACCTGAAACACTGCAAAGAAATTTCGAACGGGAAAATCGACCTTACCATAGGAAGCGCTTTAGACTTGTTCGGTGGCAAAGGAGTGAAGTATGACGACTGCGTCAAGTTCAACAAAGCTGAAAGCTAGCGATCAGCTGGATTCACGCCCTGCCATTTTTGGACGAAAGGTAACAAGCACCTTCCGCACATTTTTTTCGTTCAAGCACAAACCGCCCGGAAATATCCGCACTTGCTGGATTCCGCCATTAGTGTTTTTCACGCCGATTATCAATTTGCCTAAGCTCCTCAAGTTGCGTTTTTACTTGAAAAAAGAACGCAAACGTAGAGACCCGAACGATGTGCGTATTTTGTTCTACTCGGACAATTTGGACGAAACGAACGGCATTGCGAACAACTTGCGAAACGTGATTCCCTACATGCGAAATCACGGCATGAAAGCCTATCTCGCTGGAAGCGCATTCAACACGCGCCCTTGCGGCGTTGTCGAAAACAGCTATTGCATTTTGTTGCCTCGTTTGTTCAGCATGGAGCAGCTCGGCTACGCAAACAGCGAACTTGCAATTCCACGACTCTCGCCTGCACTGCGATTGCTCAAGCGTTACCCTGTCGATTTGATTGAGCTTGAAACGCCAAGCCCTGGAGCATGGGTCGTTTGCATTTGCGGCAAGATTGCAGGAATCAAGGTGTTCAGCCATTACCGCACCGACGTGCCCACGTACGCCAAGACGCTCGTCAAGGCAAAGTGGATGCACACTTACGTGCTTTGGCTGATGCGAATTTTCTACTGGATGGCACGCCCCGTCATTAGCCCGTGCGAAGACTACGCAGACATTCTGAAGAAAGATTTGAAAGTCCCGGCGAACCAAGTGCAAATTCTCCCTCGCGGACTCCCCTTGGAAAAATTTTCGCCAGCACTGCGCGGAAACGGAGTTTGGGAAAAGTTCGGCAGCGAACGCACTCAGAAGAAAGTGCGTTTTGCGTTTATCGGTCGAATTTCAAAGGAAAAGAATCTGGAATTTTTAAATTCCGTGTGGGAAAAGTTCTCTGCAAAGTACGATGACGTTGAACTGATGTACGTCGGTTACGGCTGGTACTTAGAAGAAATCAAGAAGCAATTCAAGGACAATCCGAGCGTTTGTTTTGCAGGTGAACAAGGCGGCGAGATGCTTGCAAGCCTTTACGCGGACGCGGACTTTTTCTTGTTCCCAAGCACGACGGATACATTTGGGAATGTGGTCGTGGAAGCGATGTCCACAGGAACGCCAGCCATCGTGAGCAATTACGGCGGACCGCGAAGCATTGTGCAGGACGACTGCTGCGGACGCATTTTGCCGATTGACGAAAGCAAGTGGATTGAGACTTTGGAAGAATGCCGCACGATTAAGCTCGAAAAGCCTGAACTTTACGAACAGATGCGAATCGACAGCCACAAGCGTAGCGAACGCTACACGCTCGAAAGCTCGACCAAGACACAGTTCGAATTCTTTAGGAAATTGAAGCGAGCGGTTTATAATATTTAATGAATCCTGATTCACTCAAGCGACTTAGATCTTGGTTTGTCAAAAACGCCGCAGAACTCCCGTGGAGACCTGCGGACTTGAACGCATTGCGTGATCCATACGCTGTGTGGATTAGCGAAACGATGTTGCAGCAAACGCAGGTTTCTACAGTTCGCGAATACTTTATCCGCTGGATGGAGCGTTTCCCCGATATAGAGACGCTTGCAAAAGCGGACGAAGCGGAAGTGTTCAAGTACTGGCAAGGGCTTGGGTATTACAGCCGGGCTAGGAATATTTTAAAGACGGCGAAAATTGTTGCCCTTCGACATGGTTCGACTGGGCTCACCAACCAAGCTCAGGGACCTTGTACCATGCCGCGGACGCGGAAGGAACTGGAAGCGTTGCCGGGAATCGGGTCGTACACCGCTGGGGCTATTTTAAGCTTGGCTTACCACCAGCGGGAAGCGATTTTAGACGGGAATTTAGTCAGGATTTTTAGCAGACTATACGAACTTGATTTTTTGCCGATGGATTCCAGAAGTGCGGCAGAAATTTATTGGGGATATGCTCGCGAAGTTGCAGATTCGCCTAAAGCGTACATGCACAACGAAGCTTTGATGGAATTAGGCAGAACCGGTTGCAAAATAAAAGCTCCGCTCTGCGAGAAATGCCCGCTCGCCAAATCGTGCAAAGCCTTTGCGGACGGACGAGCCACAGAATTTCCGCCAACGAAAAAACGCACCGAAAAGAACTGGCATGGCGCCGTTCTCGTTGTCGAAAGCGCTGACGATAAAATTCTCGCCGTAAACGGCGGACAAAAATTTCTAGACGGGCAGCTTGCCCTCCCCCATTTTGAAAGCGCTCGAAATGCAACAAAGGGGCTCCCCGCCAAAGCCGAAGAATACATAAACGCAGACGAAATCGAATCCATGGAATATCGCGGAACATTCCGCCATAATATTACAGTTCACAAAATTGAATGCGATATTCTTTACATTAAGTTAAGAACAAACGCAAATCATGCAGGAACAGGCGAAAAATTTGCATTTCAATGGATAGAAAAGGCGAAAGCCTTTGAGACCTTCGCCAATTCATTTTCGTTAAAAGCGTTGAAGAAAGTGTTTTAAGATTCTAAACGCCTCAATACTAAAACGCTTTTTTTGCAGTGCAGAAGAAACGCACACGGCTGTATTCGCCATTCGGCGTTTCGATAACCTCTTTACCCAACGCCTGAATAATAGAACCCGCTAAAGAAATTCCATATTTCGGGAAACGTTGTTCAAAAGTTGCATCCCAATACCAGTCGCCCTTCACAACGAACGGATCTTTGGTGCGGAGATTCCACTGTGCATCGCTCCTGTAACGCAGCGAATGCGAAATACGGAAAGTCTTGTTAATAAGCCAATCTGCATCAAACGAGACAAAAAACTCCGACGGGTTCACTTCAAAGCGTTTATCGTCGCCATCAATGCGTTCAAACCCAGCCAAAGCCTTGAAATTGAACATTTTATTGAGCCAAAGCTTTAACCAAAATTCGCCAGTAACGCCCTTAATCCAAGAATTGATACGAGCAACATCGCCATGACGGAACGTGTAGAGTTGATCTTTAACAAATTCCTTTGTTTCAAAAGTTTCAGCACCATGTTCAGCCCAAAAACTTCCATGAACGCCAAAGCCCAAGAAATTCGTGAGAGAATCTTCAAAACGGACATAGCCTTGCAACAAATTCATTTTTCCCGAAGCGACAAGCGAAATCGTATCGCCGCCAAAATATTCATACGTATCGGCAATGGGGTTCAAACGCGATCCAGAAATATTCTTTGCGCCCACAACAAGATTCATCTTGTCCAAAACTGGAACTTGGTATTCCAAGCTATCCTGAACAAGCCAATCTCTATCGTTTACGCCAAACATGACATCGAACGACAAGCGTTCCGACGGACGAACGTTCATTTCGAGGAACGGCCACAAGACTCGATCACTTCTTAGCCCTGTATAAACAACGCCTTCGTCATCGACAAAGCGGAAAGCCAGTCCCGCAGAAAGTTGCAGCATGCTACGCTTACAATTTTCACCACAACTATAAACAAGCGAACCGTTTATTTCTTTGCGTTCACCAGATTCCTTGTATCGTTTGTCCTGATATTCGGCATTTTCGTAAACAAGCGTTGCCGAGAAATTTCCCGCATCGGCACGTGCTTCAATACGCGGCTTGTATTGCACTGGAATCCACCTTGAACTTTCCGTGAAAATCCACATGTATTCCATGCCGGCAAGAACAGACGCGTTCACATAATCATTGGTAAAACCGAGTCCGCCATAAGCGGAACTGAACATAGGCCAGTTTTCGCCAAAATACGCGAACGAGCCGTCCACCTGAAACATACGGTAAGAGCGAGCGGAATAGAAGCAGTAATGGTCATCTTGGAACAAACGGAACGTCGCCCACAATCCATAGATAAGCGGAGTGCGGAAGCCTGCCTCTAAAATCGGCGTTCTATTGATAGGCCTGTCTTCTTTATCTACGAGAAAGTCTTGATAAATTAAATCGCCCACTTCGTTACCCGTTTTCATCCAAACCGAAGGCGTTTCAATAGGATTCCAGCTCGGGAGTGCTGACATGCGATTAAAAAGCAAACGGTAATGCAATTTGCGGGGGGTCCATAATTCACTTTCGGAATGAATTCCGCCAGCACCGATAGCAC
The DNA here is from genome assembly GCA_947306305.1 of uncultured Fibrobacter sp. GTDB lineage: Bacteria > Fibrobacterota > Fibrobacteria > Fibrobacterales > Fibrobacteraceae > Fibrobacter. Next base: position 4,007 of record CAMZGI010000043.1, on the reverse strand, counting down.
GGTCAAAATAGAACGTTGGCGAGCCGATTAAAAAAGTTCCGTCATCGCGAGAGACGACTTCCATGCCTTCCATTTCGGCATCGATATTAGCAAAGGCGGCACAAGCAGAAAGAGCAAAAGCAGATATTATTTTATTCAAGAAGGAGTTCATTACCAAATACTCCTTTCAAAAGTTAAGCCAGCAGAAAGCATATTAGAACGTTCCGGAAGCGTCCAAAGTTGTTCCCATGCAACATGGAATCCAGCTCGGTATTCTTTATATTTAAACACAGGCAAACTAATTCTTGCATACCAGCCAAATTCAGTTTCGTTATCAGTCAAAGTGCCACCGCGAGCATCGTAATCAATCACCTCAGCATCGGCACGCGTCCAGCTACAAGTAAAGCCCGCCCCCAGCACCACTGGGCGAATCCATTTCCAGTTCCAATCGAGACCAACACGTCCCATAAACTGATGGACACCATCGTAATAAATTTTTGGTCTAGGCTTGAAATAGGCGTATTGGAACATCACGACTCCATCGACGGAATCCCAATAAGTGTAATGGACACCGATGCCACCATACAACGTATTTTTAACGGCATCCATCAAATCGCCCATGGGGTATATTTCGCCGCCTTCGATAAATACGGACAAATGAGAGAACGTGATATCGTTTTGGACTGCAAGCGAATCATTTTTAAATGCGAACGCATCGTTGGACGCAGCCTGTTGAGCATGCAAAAGCGATACCAGTCCTAAAGTAAGAATCGCAATGAATTTTTTCATTTTTTGAATTCCAATGCTTGAGCAAAAAAGCCGTCTAGGCGAGAGTCCTTAAGCCCCGGCAAAACAGGTTCGCCCACTTTTTCAAATTCTGGATGAGCCTTGACGAATCGAGCAATAACGCGAGTTGTTTCGGACGGATCCGGGCTGCAAGTCGCATAAACAAGGCGACCGCCGGGAGCAAGCGCAGTCGATGCATTTTCAAGAATCTTGAATTGCAATTCTGCAATTTCGTTGATGGATTCTGGAGTCAAGCGATAGACAGATTCTGGACGGCGAGCGATAACGCCCATGTTGCTGCACGGAACGTCTAGCAAAATGCGATCGAATTTAGACGAGAGACGAGAGACGAGAGACGAAAGTTGTTTAGCATTGTCATTCTGGAGCCTCGTAGAGGCGATAGAATCCAATGCGGAAGTAGACGAGAGAGTCGCGGAATCTTGAGCAGCGAGGTCGATGGTTTCGGTTTTGATGTTGGTAAGACCGAGGCGGGTCATCAGGTCCTGCATTTTTTCAAGACGCGACGTTGAAGAATCGCTGGCGAGAATTTCGAGCGAGCTGTCCATCTCTGCCATGAGTGCGGTCTTGCCGCCTGGCGCAGCACATGCGTCCCAAACTTTTAAACCGGGCTTCAAGTCGAGAAGTTTGATGACTTCGTATGCAGACGGATTTTGGAACGAAAACAGACCTTGAACAAATTCAGGCGTAGCGAGCAACAACTTAACGCCAACATCGCTCGGAATTTCAATGTAGCGGTCGTACAAAATCGAAGAACCTGTAATGCCCAGTTTTTCGGCTAGCACAGGAGCGCTCGTTTTTTGCAAATTCACGCGAATCCATTCCGTCGGGCGAACTAAAGTCGATTTCGCCAAAGCTTCAGCTTGGTCGCCACCATAAACATCGAACCAACGGCGCACAAGCCATTCGGGCACGGAGTTTTCGACACTTACGCGACGCACGCGTTGCGGCGGCAACGCGGGTTCGCCTTGACGGCGAGCGTTGCGAAGCACCGCATTCACAAATCGTGCAGCGCCATCACCAAGATTTGCAGACTTAGCCAATTCCACACTTGCACTAATCGAAGCGTAATCTGGCACGTCCATAAAGAACATCTGGAAGAGCCCCATTTCGAGAATCACGCGAGCTTCGAGCGAGGGCATTTTTTTCGTAAGCGACTTGACGAAATACTCAAGATACAAATGTCTGCGACAAACGCCTAAAGCAAGCTCCATCGCAAACGGAGACAAGCCGCTTTCTTTGATAAACGCACCGTCCTTCAGCCAAAGCAAAAGAACTCGATAAGCCTCTTCACGTTCCGTTAGCAAAATTGAAGTCCCTCGCGTTTTTGAATTCCACGCATAAAGTCTGCAACAGGCATGGGCTTCTTGCCTTCTGCCTGAATTTCAATCACTTCGAGAACGCCATCGCCCGTCCCTACAAAGAAACGGTTATCCTTAAATTCAACTGCACCTGGAGCAAGTTTCGGACCATTTTCGGGAGTATCCGTCTTGCGGAGATAAACCATGCGGCCACCAAGTTTTCCGTATCCACCCGGCCACGGGTTGAATGCACGAATGCGGTTGTGAATCGTGAGCGCAGGCAAATTAAAATCAATCAAGCCTTCTTCTTTCTTGATTTTCGGAGCGCCACTAGCCTGAGCATGGTCTTGCGTCAAATCTTTTTCGCAGCCATTTTTGAGCTGACTAATTGCATCGTCCAAAGCATCGCAACCCGGAGCCACCATCTTGTCGAGCAAGCTCGCCGTTGTTTCTTGATGGTCAATCGCGACCGTGCGTTGAGCCAAAATCGGACCGTGGTCCATCTTTTCGTCCAAACGGAAAACAGTCACACCAGTTTCTTTAAGTCCATCGGCAATCGCACGCTGCACGGGAGCAGCACCGCGGTACTTCGGGAGCAAACTTCCGTGAACATTCACGGCACCAAACTTCGCCACGCCCAAAATGTTCTTGGGCAAAATGGAATAGGCCACCACAACGAACAAGTCGGCATCGTATTTGCGGAGATCCGCTTCGAATTCAGGAGACTTCAAGTCCGTCGGCTGCAGCACTGGCAAATTATGTTCCAACGCAGCAACTTTTACTGGCGGAGGCGTAAGTACGCGGCCACGACCAGCAGGGCGGTCTGGCTGAGTGACAACTGCTAAAACTTCGTTATCGGAAGCAATCAAATGCTCCAAGAATTGAGCCGCAAATGCGGGAGTTCCCATAAATACAATTTTCATGATTAGAAATATAGCTATTAAGACGGAGTTACTAGTTCTGAGTTACTAGTTACTAGCCTTTTTCAAGCTTGATTTTTCTAGTAACTTCTAACTAGTATCTAGTAACTAAATTCGCCAACCGCCGACTAAAAAAAACTATCTTTGCTCCCATGCGAGTTCTTTTACAATTAGCCCTAATTTTAGGAATTTGCTACGCAGGCGAATTCATCCACGATTGCACGGGCATTCCCGTTCCCGGCAACATCCTTGGAATGCTCATTTTACTTCTTTTGCTCTGCCTAAAAATAGTCAAGCTAGAACAAATTAAAGAAGTCAGCGATTTCTTTTTAAAGCGGCTTGCATTTTTCTTTTTGCCGCCAGCAATCGGGCTTATGCTTGTCGGCGATGATGTCAAAAAACAGTGGCCTTTGCTGCTATTTCTCTGCATTGCAATTACCGTCGTCACCATGGCTGCTACAGGCTGGACAGTCCAGCTTTTATGCAAGAAAAAGAAAGACAAGAACGCCAACCCCTAGCCTATTACCTAGCTTATTATGTTCGGAATAATTCTTACTATCATCGCTTTTGAAATCGGGGTTTCCATCCGCAACAAATGGAGGTATCCGCTTTTAAACCCCATTCTCATTGCAACGATTCTCATCATCGGATTTTTAACGATTACAGGAATCAGCTACGATACATACAAAGTTGGCGGCGACTACATTTCTTTTTTTCTGGGACCTGTAACAGTTCTGCTGGCAGTCCCTTTGTACAGGCATATTCAAGCACTCAAAAATAATTGGTTACCGATTCTCGCTGGAATCACGGTCGGAAGCGCCACAAGCGTTTTTTGCGTTATCGTTTGTGCAAAAATTTTCAACATAAGCAAGTCGCTGATGCTTTCGCTATTGCCAAAATCCATCACCATCCCGATGGGATCTGTTTTCTCTGAACAAATTGGCGGCATTCCGTCCATCACCATCGTCGCAATCGTCATCACGGGAATTACGGGTGCAGTCAC
>CAMZGI010000042.1 GCA_947306305.1 uncultured Fibrobacter sp. | reverse complement strand
TCAATCGGCTTGCTAATCTTTTACGCAACGAACAGAGAACCCGTTATTCTTGCCGTCGTAGCGCAGGAATGCCTTATCATAGTCATTGCTCAAGTCTACATTGTATGCAGAGGAACGATTTTCCTCAGTAGAACTCCAGAATGCCGCATTGAACCCCTCGGTATTGAACTCCCCAGAAAAGCTTCTGAAACCAACAGGCAATGCCGAAAATGCGTAAGCGTCCGTACCATTTCTGTCTACTCCATCAAATTCTTTCCAGCCGCTAGTGGACTTAAGCATCTTGCCCGCTATCGATTTTCCGCCAACTGCGGCAAATAACATATCCCACTCCGTTTCCGAAGGCAAGTGCCAGCCCTCGGGACATATGCCTCGCACCGGATAAGTCGGCGAACATTTCGTGCCACGCCCGCATTCTTTGCCGTTCGTACTCCAAGTCCCCATGCTGTCCATTGCAGCAGCCCAAGTGTAAAAACGACCATATCTGGAACAGTTGTCCAAATTATTTTCAAAGCACCAGCTAGTAGAATCGGAGGCGAAGTAGCGTTGTTTGCCATCAAATTGGTCACTATATTTAAAGGGATCGCTAGTGTAAGCATAGTTCAAGTTCTCCGCCATCCAACTCTGCGTACCGATAGTCACAGTCTTGTAAGTCTGACCGTCACGCTCATCTTTCATACAATTTTCGTCATTATTCACATCGCAAGATGTTATTCCATCCGACGAGCTACTGTTTAACGCTGCACTCGACGATGACGATTTCGCACTGCTTGATGTCATGCCGGCCGGAGCCAGCCCTGAGCTTGACGAATGGGTTGCGGCATCTCCATTTTTGCTGCTACTGGATCCTTTGCTGGAACTCATGACATCTTTGGAAGAACTGCTCGAACCGTCGTAGTCATCGCAAACAGACGAGGAAGAATCCTCGTCGGAATTAGTCACAGGATTGCTATCACGGCCGTTATCGCCGCAAGCCATCATCACCGCTGCCACAGCATCAACCATCAAAAATCGTTTCAAAGTTATAAGCCCCACTCCAAGGATTTATGGCAAATATACACAAATTCAACTTTTTAACCCACTTTTTTGCCATCTTAAATCCAAAATTTGGACTCCACCCTAGCCATATTCCAATTATATAAGATATATTAATGTCATTGAAGGACGCTTTGGCGTTCCAAGAAGGGGAGTTAAAATGAAAACCAGGATTTTCGCATTTAATGATGCGACATCGTTCGAAAACGAACTTATCCAGTTTAGCAACTGGAGCAAGGAGAACGGTTCGCCAAGCGTATGCTTCCAGATTCATTCCGAAGAGCTTGAGCAAAAAAAGCTAGCCCCCGTTTGGAGCACGCTGGAACGCGTCTTCCCCAATACGCCGTGGTTCGGCAATTCGACCAGCGGAAACATCGCCGACTGCGAAAAAGCGAACGAAATTTCAGTGTCCGCCATCATATTCGAAAAGCCGACCACAAAATTCCAAATTCATCAGTACGACTTTTCCAAAAATTCCATCAACGACATCGCCCGCGAAATCGTAAAAGAGGCCAACCAGAATCCTTGGGTAAAAGCCGTTGAGATTTACCACTGCATTGCACCGTTCTCGACAACGCATCTTTGCGAAGGGCTCGACGCATTGGCTCCTGGCATCCAAGTTTTTGGCGGCATCGTCTGCTCCCCCGACATCACGAGCCCGAATTCCTGCATATTCTCGTCAGTAGGCGGTTTCACCGAGACCGGCCTTTTGGCGGTGTTCTACGGCGGTAGAGATTTCCATGTGGAATCCCGTAAGATTAGCGGTTGGAAGCCCATCGGACGCAACTTCCATGTGACACGCTCCGAAGGCAATGTGCTTTACGAATTGGGCAGCATCCCCGCCTACGAAGTTTATAACAAGTACCTGAACATCAAGAACGACAACAACTTCTTCTACAATGCACTCGAATTCCCGATGCTCTACGAGCATAACGGAGTCTCCATCGTGCGAGCCGCTGGAGCTAGCAACCCGGATGGATCGCTTACCATGTCTTCGGACATAGACGAAGGGTCAATTGTACGCCTGTCGTATGGCGAGCCGCATTTGATTGTCGAAAAAATCAAGACCGAAAGCGAAAACAGCGAACAGTTTGCCCCCGAAGTTTTGCACATATTCTCCTGCGCTGCACGAAAGGCTTTCTGGTCCAAGCACGAACCGACTTACGAACTTACACCGTTCAAAGGCATTGCATCAAGCACAGGATTTTTCTCGCATGGCGAATTCTTGCGTGAAAAAGGGCACCTGAACCAGCACAACATCACGCTCGTCATCGCTTCGATGCGCGAAGGTCCGATTGTAAAGCACGAGCACCCCAATAACAAATTTGTTCCAAAAGAAACATCTACCCGTTTGCCGCTTGCCGCCCGCATGGCTACGTTCATTCGCGAAACCTCGTTCGAGTTGGAACAGATTAACAGCAAATTGCGCGTGATGAACGAGCACTTGCAAGATGTTGCGACAACCGACAGTTTGACGGGCCTTGAAAACAGGCTTGCATTCGACGCGCTTCTAGCAACAATCAGTCAAGAAGATTCCGATGCAAGCAATTGGACCATGTTCTTGATGGACGTGAACGGACTCAAATACGCAAACGACACCTTTGGCCATCAGGCTGGCGACGTGCTAATCATCGCCGCTGCAAACGCCATCAAAAACGCATACGGAGCCAACGGAAATTGTTTTAGAATCGGAGGCGACGAATTTTCTGTGATTACCCACGCACCGTTAGAATCGCATTTCCAACTATCCTCCAACTTGCAAAAAGAAATCCGGGAATACAACAAAACGGCACTGTACCACTTGTCGATAGCCGTAGGCAAGAGCCGCTTGTGCAACGAGACTGGAGTCCGCAAATCCATTAGCGACTGGAAAATGGAAGCCGACTTGAACATGTACCGCGACAAGGTGCGTTACCACAAGCCGGCCACCAACAGCGAAAACCAGAACCTCAAGGACTTGATTTCTTGCCTGATTTCGGTCGTAGAAGCAAAGGATACCTATACGGCAAACCATTCCGAACGCGTAAAGGCTTACTCGGAACTGATTGCACGCACACTCGGCCTTTCTGAAAGTTCCATAACGCTCATCACGCATGCAGCGCTTTTGCACGACATTGGCAAAATGGGCATTATCGATAGCGTGCTCGGCAAACCGGGAAGACTGACAGACGAAGAATTCGAAATCATCAAGCAGCATCCGGTCATTGGCGCAAGAATCCTAATGCAGTCCAACTACACGCACGAAATGGTGCAGATTGTATTACATCACCATGAACGCTACGACGGCCGCGGTTACCCAGAAGGCCTCAAGGGGGAAGACATTCCTATAGGCGCCCGCGTCATCGCCATCGCAGACTCGATTGACGCCATGACCAGCAAGCGCGTTTACCGTGACGCCATGCCGCTCGACTACTGCCGTAGTGAAATCGAGAAAAACCTGGGTAAAATGTACGACCCAGCCATCGGCAAGGTCGTGCTGGAACATTGGAACGAAATGGTCGATTCCTTACTGTCAATGCGGACGGGACATCCAAAGGTTATTTAAGATAAGCAAACTCTACTTGATGGCAAGGGCCGCGTTCAACAATTTAGCAGACACGCCTTTTGCCCGAAGAAATTTTGCCATTTTAGCTTTTCCTTTAGCTTCACCCTTTGCCAAACCTTTAGCTTCACCTTCGGCAAAGCCTTCGCGGCGAGCAGTTCCCATGCGGGTCGATATTTCTTCTTTCGTAACCATATCTGTAGCCACCTTTTTGATAAACTTGCTTGTCGCGTTACTGATTTTTAAACGTTCATAGACATCATCCAATACGCTATCGTTTACTTTGGGTGCGCGCCTAGCCTTGGATGCATTCTTGAAAAGTCTAATCCACTTGTCTTCCGGCGAATTATCCTTTTTCGGAATGTATTTAGTCAAGTCAACTATAATATACCTTTTTTTAGGATAAACCGGCAAGGGGTTGGGCGTTCCCAAATCGGAGTGACGGAAAAGCGAAATTTCTTCGTGATATGATTTACAAAAATCCACATCAAAATTACAAATCCAAATGGAATAGACCCACGGCATACGGTAAGGATGGTCGGTTCGCTGTTGTAGCGGAATTTCACTATCCATGATAATTTTAGCATTGACCGTCAGCAGTGAGGAATACAATTCGACGCGTTCAAGAAAATCTTCGTGGTTTGCTCGTTGCATTTCTATGTCAATGAATTGACCATTCGCTGTTCGCGCATGAATATCAAAGCGCGCTATTTTTTGTTTCTTGGCCGGCGTGCTCAAATTAATTGTAGGTTTGATTGGCTCGGCGTAGACAAATTGATTAGGCTCCTCCAAATGCAGAATCGCATTCAAGAAATGAATAAGCGTCCGCATTTTTTCAAAAATTTTCTTGAATACAGTATCGTAAGTTGGATCGAAAAAAGTCTGTTTCCGTAGCTTCGCTTCCGCATGTCGGATAGCCTGTAGGCGCGATCTTCTACGATTTATTTTATTCGCCTTTTTACGGTTCTTTACCATGCACCATGCTCCTAAAAAGAAAAACATCCAAAATCATTTGGATGTCTCGGTGCACTATTCTGAACCGCAAAAGAAAATGTAGAATACCCCTCTATTTTGGCAAGATGTTATTTGTAAATGATTTGTAAAATCAAAAAAAAAGACTGGATTCTCTTTTGAATGCAGTCTTTACATTAAAAATGCGTTCTAGCTATTTATTTCGTTTAGCATCAAGTTCATTCGCCAACACCCATCCAGCAGATTCCAACATCGTTACCGATACAGCTGGAGCTATAACAGATCCTAAAAACGGAATAAACTTGCCCAATTCCTTAGCAACAGTCTTTATAGGCTGTTTCAATATCGTTCGCTTGAGCGCAGAAATTGCTAATCCTTTAGCAACATTTTCTGGAATACTAGAATTAAAAACAGAGCTAAGAGCCATACACATCGTTGTCATAGTTACCGTATCAACGGCAATACCAAGTCCAGGCACAGGAACAGCATTACCACCAGCAGCTGCTACAGCATGAGAATGAATAATAGCATGACATTTTGTTCTTTCATCGTCAGTCATAAATGCTCCTTGAACATAAAGCAAAACTCACATTAATTCAAATGTAAAAAAAAACAAACAATGTCAAGTAAATTTTAAAAATTCACAAATTATGCAAATAAAAAAACATTCGAGCAAACCAATACCATACAAAAAACAGGCTCCCGGAGCATTTCCGAGAGCCGTTTTCATAGCCATTAAAAGCTTATCGCTTGTCGCGGTCGATCCAAGCGCGTTCCGTCTTGCCGATGTAAATCTGGCGCGGACGGTTGATTTTGCTCTGCGGATCGTCGTGCATTTCCTTCCAGTGAGCAATCCAGCCCGGCAAGCGTCCAATCGCGAACATCACCGTAAGCATGTTCGTCGGGATGCCCATAGCGCGGTAGAGAATGCCAGAGTAGAAGTCCACATTCGGGTAAAGCTTACGTTCGACGAAGTAATCGTCCTTGAGGGCGGCTTCTTCGAGCTTGATAGCCACATCCAAAAGCGGGTCGTGTACGTGTTCGCGTTCGAACACCTGGTACATGAGCTTCTTCAAGACCTTGGCGCGCGGGTCGTAGCTCTTGTACACGCGGTGACCGAAGCCAGAAAGACGGAACGGATCGTTCTTGTCCTTGGCCTTTGCCATCACCTGTTCAATGGTCATGCCGCTCTGCTGGATGCGAAGGAGCGTTTCGAGCACGGCCTGGTTAGCACCACCGTGGAGCGGGCCCCACAAGGCGCAAATACCGGCGCAGATACTGGCGTAAAGGTTAGCCTGAGAGCTACCCACCATACGCACGGTCGAAGTGGAGCAGTTCTGTTCGTGGTCGGCATGGACGATGAGGAGCGTGTTGAGCGCCTTTTCCATGATCGGATCCGGGTGATACGGACGAGCCTTACTGCTGAACATCATGTTCAAGAAGTTGCTGCAGTAGCTGCGTTCTGCTTCCGGATACACGAACGGTTCACCGATGCTAGCCTTGTAGGCGAAAGCTGCAATCGTGCGGATCTTGGAAATAAGACCTGCGGTCGTGAGTTCAAATGCACTCGCGATGTTTTCGTCATCGTAAAAACGCGGCGTGAAAAGACCGACAGCGTTCACCACGGAGGAGAGAATACCCATCGGGTGAGCTCCCGGCGGCATTTCGCGGAAGAAGTGCAGCAAGTTCTCGTGCAAGAGGGCATTTTCGGTCAAGAGCGTGCGGAAATGGCTCAACTGTTCCTGATTCGGGAGTTCACCGTAAATCAGGAGCCATGCGGTTTCCGGGAACGTCGCCTTTTCGGCGAGGTCTTCGATGGAGTAACCGCGATAGCGCAAAATTCCCTTTTCGCCATTGACGTATGTGATGGCACTCTTTGTACTACCGGTATTCAAGTAACCGTAGTCCAGCGTTACCAAGCCCGAATCCTTGCGGAGCGTGCTGATGTCGAGACCGCGTTCGTTCTCGGTGCCTTCAACGACGGGGAGCTCGAAACTCTTTCCGTTGTAATTCAAGGTCGCTTTGTCGGACATTTAACCTCCGTTTAGTGGTTGGTGATTAGTGATTGGTGGTTAGGAATGAAAAATTAAAAGTTAAAAAAGAAAAATAGGAAATTAATTTTTCATTTTTCATTCTTCATTTTATTATCCTGTTTACTAACCACTAGCCACTATTTACTTCATACTCAAAACGCAATTATAGATATTTTCAAAGAGCTTGCCGAGCTTTTCGGTCGGGACTGCACTGAAAGCAATGCGAATCAAGCCAGAAAGCATGATCGTGCCCGTGCTGTAATCCTTGATGAGCTTCTGGCGGAGAGCTTCGGCGTCAACGCCCTTCGGCTTGATGCACATAAAGTAACCGCTGTTGCACGGCATCGGGTCAAAGGCGTCCTTATATTCCGGATGAGAAGCGAGAACTTCCTTGATGATGTCGTAACGCTTCTTGAGCGTTGCATACTTTTCAGCCTTCTGCTGTTCGTATTCGGCACTCTGGTAAGCGGCGAGCAAAATCTTCTGGCTGATGGACGGAGCGTTAGAAATGTTACCACGAACCGTACCGGCAGCCTTGTCTTCGAGAGCCTTGAGCTGAGCTTCAGTTGCACCCTTGAAACCAAAGGACATAAAGCCAACGCGGAAGCCCCAAACGTAGTCTTCCTTGGTCGGGCCGTCGAGCTTCACGGCGAGGAGGTTTTCGTGAGCATCGACAAGCTTCACGAACAGGGATTCCTTCGTCACGCCTTCTTCGTAAACGAGTCCGAAGTAAGCGTCATCGAGGAGAGCCACAACCTTGTTGCCAGCAGCGGCACATTCCGTGAGAATCTTAGCGATTTCGACAGCTTCCTTTTCGGTAGCGGTATAGCCAGTCGGGTTGTTCGGGAAGTTGAGGAGAACGACCTTCTTTTCGCTCTTGCTTGCAGCGAGAGCAGCCTTCAAGGCTTCCGTATCAAAGCCACCATTCTTGAAGGTGTTGAAGGTCTTGATCTTTGCGCCACGAGCGTTTTCAAAAACGAGTTCGTAGTTGTCCCAGTAAAGATCCGGGATAATCACTTCGTCACCGGCATCGAGGAAGAGGTAACCAGCGCAGCTAATCGCGTGCGTCAAAGCGCAAGTCACAACCGGGTTGCTAAAATTCTTGGAAGCAAGCGTCGGGTTCTTCTTGATCACCTGAGCTTTCCATTCCTTGCGAAGGTCCGGGTTACCAAAGCTCGGTGCATAGAGGAAAGACTGTTTCGGGAGGTTCAAGGACTTGAGAACGGAGTCCAAAACGAGCGGAGAACCATCATCTTCGAGGGCGGTTCCGATCGTAGCGTTGATGTCGGAACCCTTGGCTTCGGCACCCTGGCCGAGGATACCCTTGCGCGGGAAGAAGATAGCCTTGCCCTGTTCAGAGAGCATGCCGAGGACGCTGCAACCGTTAGCAGAAAGTTCAGCGTTCAGAGATTCAGCGAGAGGATTGTAGTTCATTCTCAATGTCCTGTTTAAAAATTCCGCGGGGCAATTTAGAAAAATTGCAGCCCTGTCGCAAGATTAAAAGGACATCTATTTTCGCCATTCCACATCAAAAACAGCTTAAAAAAACAAGTATTACAAAAAATGAAAAGCATCAAGTTCGATTTAGGGTTTTATCACCAATGGGGTAAAACCATAAAACGTCCCGTCAATCACAATATCGTAGGTTCCTTCCGGCAATCCGTAGATAGTCATATACCCATTTTTACGGTCCTCTTCAGTCACCCTGTTACAAGAATAAATATCTGTCAGAGAATAATCTTCTGTTTTCAATTCCGCACAAATATCCTCCCCATTTTCAATACTTCCCTTTATATTTTCGTTCCAACGATCAATAATTTGTTTGTCGTTTTCATTATCAGATTCATCACTTGCCACATAAAGGGAATCCAAATACACCTTGGTCGCATATACAGGTTCAGCAACAACTATTTTTTCCAATTCGGCAACAAGTTTTCCATCAATTACCACAACGCTCGCATTTGCAAAACTGGAACGGATATAGGCTCCAAAACTATAGTCAGCCGAAAACGCTCTCAATCTGAGTTCTTGAAAATCTTTGAAATAAGCATATTTTGGATTATTCACTGCACGTTCTGCATCATTTTCCCAAAACGTAAGGAAGTTTACGCTATCCATATAGAAATAGCCTTCCTTGTCAGTAACATGCTGACAACTTTTATCTTCATAAGAACAACGTCTTTCATAAACAGTCGCGCCCGCTACAGGGTTACCTTTAACATCAACCACCTGAGCCCTAGCATTTATATACAAGTAAATATCTCTATGGGAGCCGCACTTATCCCGAACAAAAATAAAGTCATCGTCCGGATCAACAACGCCATCCTCTTCGACAACACTCTTCGCCCGCGAAATACATTTCAAACCGCCTTCGCTAACATACTTACTAATCAACGATGTATCCAATTCCGCAAGAGGGCCCAATTGTTCAACAGGCTTCCCCGTATTCGTTTCGCTAAACGAAGACGCTACGTTGTCTCCACTGCTGCAAGCGGCAAGAATGCCGAGACTAAGTACAACCACGGCAAGGCCTAACTTTGTAATTTTACTTGTAATCATTATCATTTTTCCTCAGTTATTTTAAACTTGAGTAGTTAAAACTTTTCCTTTTTCAAGGTATTAAGTCCGATTTACGGTTTTACTTCCAGCGGAGGGAGTTCATAATCCTTCCCCCCTATTAAAATTTTGTAAGTTCCTTCAGGCAAACCATATAGAATTACATACCCATTTTTACAACTTTCTTCAGTTATCACATAACGTGGATAGATATATAACCAATAATCCTCAACATCAGTCCGGTACACATCTATACTCGTTCCATCAAGAACTTCCCACATTGACTTGGTCCAACTATCATCGCATAGATCGTCTCTTTTTAGAGTCACTGTGTCACTTTCCGAGTGAAGGGAATCCAAATACACCTTGACCTTATACAAGGGTTCAACAACTATTTTTTTCAATTCCACAAGAGTATCACCATAAACTTCCACAATAGTCGCCTCCGAAAAATCAACTTCGCCATAAAGCCCTAAACTGGAATCTGGAGAAAACACTCGGATCGAGAAAGATTCATACGTTATTGAATAATCGGATTTATCCCCTCCTACTGTAAGGTAGATTTGATCACCCATATAAGCATAGCCATCCTTACCAGCAATATATTGACAACGGCTATCCCCATCGGAACAATAATCTCTAGAGACTCTAGCCCCCTCTACAGGATTTCCCTTGCCATCCACAACCTGAACTCTCGTTTTCATAGTAAATCCGAGTACAGATACACAATTAATTGTACTACTAATCTTTACATCGCCTGTATCTACAACAACTTCGTCCTTTTCAACCGCACTCTCGGCTTGCGATTTACAAAGCCCAATAGGCGAATCCTCTTTTATCTGTTCAGGGATATAAGACGCGGCCCATTCGGCAATAGGCTTTCCCGAATTCGTTTCGCTAAACGAAGACGCAACGTCGTCTCCGCTGCTGCAAGCGGCAAGAATGCCTAGACCAAGCATCGCCAACACAACAGCCATATTTGTAATTTTATCCAGAATCATAACAAAATCCTCCTAACATTATTTTTTCAAATTTGTAAACAAGTGAATATTCAACTGGTGTACCCCAGTCGCCTCTTTCTTGTCTTGCGTAATAATTTTACGCACATTGGCTTTCAAGTTCTGAATTTCTTTAGCGATAGCCTTATAAGCATCGTCAGAAACGCTGAAAGTAAAAGTCCCCATATCCGACGGATTGTCGTCATCCGCAAGCAAAGCCTGTTTAGAAAGTTCAAAGCACTGCAACTGATATTGACGCACCAAGTCGCTATTGTTGTAGTCGCCACTGCTTACCGAATCGCGGCAACTCTTCCAAAAGCCGTCTTCGTTCTTGCGTACAAAGCCGATACGTTCCAAAAGTTCCAAGGAACGCTTCAACGTCCCAACAGAAACCTTCGGGAAAATGCGCTTCTGGATTGGCTCAAGGTCATCCGAAACATCCATAACGTCCAGCGCCGTAAACAACACACTGTTGTACCAATGGTTGTAATACTCGTAAGCATCTTCATCAAGAATATTATGCGGATCAGGATGTTGCTTTAGCAATTCTTCAAAAAATGCATTCCGTTCCGTCGTATTTTTGGCCTGGTCAAAGTTCACCATCGTTTCAAAGTACTTGGCCTCTTTCTTGTTCAGACCAAGCACTTCTACAAACTTGGGAATCATACGTCCAGTAAGTTTTTTTCCTTTGACAATATCGTTATAATAACTGCGAGTCTTGGGGAGTCCGAGCAACGCGCACACTCCAGCCCTGGTAAATTCAGGGTCTATTTGCACGCGTGCCGCCTGGTACTCGTCTAAATACTTGCGGAAGTGTGTAAACTGAAATATGTCAATTGTTTTTTCCATGTTCTAAATGTACTCAATTTTTGACTCAATGTCAATATATTTTGAGATTTTTTTTGAGTACGCTTCAAAAAAAACAGGAATAGCAAGAAATTGACAAATCACTAATGACCATCGACCATGTTAGACGTGAGCTCATGAGCTATGAGCAGTGAGTTTTTATTAGGCGGCTAAGCCGCGATTATTAAAGGCTCAAAGGGCTGCAGCCCTGACCTCAAAGCCCATATCTCAAATTTCAAACTTTGTTTTCATGATTTGCAAAATAGCCTTGCGATTCTTGACAAAAGCATCGACCACTTCCGGGTCAAAATGCGAGCCGCCCTCTTCGCTAATAATCGAAAGTGCAGCATCCACCGAGAAAGCCTTCTTGTACGGGCGTTCCGAAACGAGCGCGTCAAACACATCCGCCACCGCCATAATGCGAGCCGAAAGCGGAATATCCCGCCCCTTCAAATGTTCCGGGTAGCCACGCGAGCCATCCCACCATTCGTGATGGCTGTAAGCAATTTCTTTAGCCATCTTGAGGTAGGCGGTTTCACCCAAGTTTTTCGAAGCACGCAAAAGCATGTCGCGACCATAAACCGTGTGCTTTTTCATCTCTGCAAATTCTTCTTCGGTAAGCTTGCCCGGCTTATTCAGAATCATATCGGAAATGTTGATTTTTCCAATATCGTGAAGCGGGGCGGCCACGGCTATCGTCGCCACGAATGCATCGTCAATTTGCGATTTTTCTGAACCGTTCTGCTGCAACTGCTTTGCAATAAGTTCCGCATACGCAGCCGTGCGGCGGACATGACCGCCCGTATTTTCATCGCGGTTTTCTACCATATCGCCAAGCACCGTAATGATGTTCGTCTGGAGAGCCGCAATCGATGCCGCCTGTTCTTCGGACTTGTTGATGTAAAGGTCAATTTCTTTGACAGCCTTGATTATCGCCGCATGCAAATTCTCAATTTCGTTCCCTGTCTCAATATCAAGACCTTCAATCCGATTTATTGAACTTTGACGGCCTTCTTCGCTATCGTAACCAAAATTACCCATTTCTTCGGTCAATTCATGAATCGGATGGACGACCCTGCGGTTCGCAATCAAAATCGCCGTAAACACAATGGCGAGGAGCAGCCCGAACAACGTAGAGAAAATTTTCGTACAAAAGAGAACCACGCTAATGCGAATCGCCGCCAAGCTGAACTTGGTGCAAACTAGATTTGGAGCTTCCGTACACACAATCGACACATCCCATTGTCCCGTCTCATGCATGCCCGGAGTAATCGTCAAAATCCGCTGATGCTTGCCTTCGAGATTGTGGATGTAATCGTAAAGCGTCGCCGAATCCGCGTTCTGGATAGCATCCGATACAAGTCTGTTCACCGACTCCGCCAATAGCGTCGTTTCATGAATTTCCGCCTCGGAATATGTCTTGTACGCCACAGCGGTCGCCACCACCGCTAGAGCAAAGCTCGACACAAAAAGCAACGCCGTCACCTGAGCCTTAAGAGAACGAATTCCGCTTTTAGTATGGTAACGGTCATCGTGCAACCGTCCCGAAATGGAATCATACGCCTGAACAAACCAACGCGGAGTCAAGCGAATCAGCACAAACGCAATAAGAATTGTAATGGACTTGTCCGGGATTTCCGTGCAAAAATCCGCCAGAATCTGCGAAAGCAAAACCGGGAATCCACTCTCGTGAAGCGCGGTCGCAATGGGCGTCACCACGTTTTCTGCAATCTGAAAATCGAACAAGAAATACGAAAGTACCGAACACGGGATGCTCAAAATCATCAACATGCCAAGCAATTTGGGCAAGCGATAAATCTTATCGAAATAGCCTTCCCGTGCAGCAATCCCCGCACACACCGCAATCAAAACGTTAATCGTTCCGTAGTAGAACGTCGAAGAATCGACAAATCCGCCGATAAAGTTCGTGAGAAACCCGACAATCGCGCCGGGGCAAAAACCGCCAATCACAGCGACAACGATAGTCCCCACGCTATCTAAATAAAGCGGCAACTTCAAAGCAATAGCCAAATCAGCAAGGATCCGGTTAATAACGATTCCAAGGACTACCAGAATTAAAACTTGAATCAGCTTATGAGTCGCAACAAAAGTCTTCACATTCTGTATATAGAATATTTTCCTACAGAGTGCAAAAGAAAATGTAAGATATTTGTCACATTGTTAACGTCCGGCAAATTGATTGCCGAATTTCAGTTCCGTTTCTTTGGCTCCATTGAGGTTCACGAGACGTTCAGGCTCAAAAACCATGTCGCGGGCAAGACCTTCTTTGAGTTTTTGTACTTGGTCGAGCATTTCCGCAGCCGATTGGCTCGTCAATAAAGCCTGCCGCACCGACATGGCGACTTCATTACCTTCATGGATCCTATCGTCTAAACGCACTGGATCCTTCGACTCCACTACGTTTCGCTCAGGATGACAAATTCTCTCGTCTCTCGTCTCTAATCTCTCGTCTAAACAGAACCCTTTGCACAGTCTCGCAGCGAGCTGTTTCATACGTCCCATCGCATTCATTTCCGTCGCCCCATCCTCAATCTTAAACTTGTAATAGAGCGGGAACACGTCCAAAGCCTCTTCCGCCGAAATCACTCGCTTTTCGCGACCTTCCCACGCATCGGCAATAGCCCCAAAAATCCACGGATTGTGCATCGCCCCGCGCCCAATGCTCACGCCCGAAACTCCGTAAGTATTGATGCGTTCGCGAGCGCATTCCACGCTGTTCACGTCGCCATTTCCAATCACAGGAATTTTCGCCGCAGCAGCGACCTTCCCAATCCAATCCCAGTTCGCAAGGCCATTATACCCCTGCAAACGAGTTCGTCCATGAACCGTGAGCATTTCAACGCCCTCGCTCTCGGCAATCTTGAGCGTTTCCATCA
>CAMZGI010000041.1 GCA_947306305.1 uncultured Fibrobacter sp. | reverse complement strand
TAGTAGGCAGTTGGCAGAACTTAGACCGCTTCGCTTTTAGATTTTAAAACGGCTATGCCACAGTAGGTAGTTGGCTGTAGGCAGAACTTAGATATTCTTAAAGGTAAGAGAGAAAGTTCTAAGCTCTGAGCTCTAAAAACCTAATTCTAAGTTCTAAATTCTAAGCTCTAAGCTCTAATTTACTATCTTTGCATCGTAAAATTTAAAATGGAGACGCTATATGTTGCGTATTGGTTTAATTGGCACGGGTACCGTTGGTGGTGGTGTCATTCAGGTTCTTGAACAGAAGATTGCCGAATATAAGGAAAAATTGGGCGTCGAACTTGAGCTTTCTTGCATTTGCGCCAAGTCCGAAGAAGAAGTCGCCCCTTACAAGGCCAAGGGCTATAAGGTCTCTACGAATGCCGACGAAATGATCGCCGGTAACGATATCGACGTGCTCGTGGAACTCGCCGGTGGCTACAACATGCCGCGCAAGTGGATCCTCGCTGCTCTCGAAAGCGGCAAGCATGTGGTGACTGCCAACAAGGCTCTCCTCGCCAAGTATGGCCACGAAATTTTCCCGCTTGCTGCAAAGAAGGGCCTCCATGTGCTGTTCGAAGCTGCTGTTGGCGGAGGCATTCCTATCATCCGCAGCCTTCAGGAAGGCTTGCTCGGTTCTACGGTCGAAAGCTTGAGCTGCATTATCAACGGTACATGCAATTACATCCTCAGCCGCATGGCCGAAGAAGGCTTGGACTTTGACGTGGTGCTCAAGGACGCTCAGAGACTCGGCTTTGCCGAAGCGGATCCGACTTTCGACATCGAAGGTATCGACTCCGCCCACAAGACGGCTCTTCTTGCTAGCCTCTGCAGTGGCCACCGTGTCGATTTCGAAAAGATTTATGTTTCTGGCATTTCTAAGATTACCGCTCAGGATATCGCCATCGCCAAGGAACTTGGCTGCTGCGTGAAGCTCCTCGGCATTTACCGTCGTGACGGTGAACGCGTGGATGCTCGCGTCCATCCGTGCTTCGTGCCGCTCGACCACCAGCTCGCCAGCGTGAACCGCGTCTTGAACGCTGTGTATCTCCAGTGCGACAACCTCGGCGAAACCCTCCAGACCGGCGCCGGCGCTGGCCGCCTCCCGACTGCATCCGCAGTCGTCGCCGACCTCGTGTCTCTTGCTCGTTCTACCGACATGGGCGACCGCAAGGCTCTCCCGATGGGCTGGTTCAACGTCGAAAACTCTGCAACGCTCGTTCCGATTTCCGAAACTAGTGCACGCTACTACCTCCGCTTCACGTCCCGTGATGCTTGCGGCGTGCTTGCAAAGATCACGAAGATTCTCGCCGACAACAACATTTCTATCGAAACGATTATCCAGAAGGACGTTAGCGATCCGGGCAATGTGTCCATCGTCGTCATTACGGAAAAGACTCTCGATAGCAAGCTCTCCAAGGCTGTTGATGCTGTGAACGCTCTCCCCGAGATCGTCGAGAAGAGCCAAGTCATCCGCTTCCTCGCCTAATTTAAGGTCGTTCTATGATTCGCGCAACTACTTTGGAACGAATTCTCTTAGTCCTCTCGGACTTTGCAGCCCTGTCGATTTGCTTCGCCTTGGCGTTTTGGGTTCAGTTCCATAGTGGCTGGATTTTAGACAAGTTTGACCCGAGCAAGACGTTCGAAAGCTACTGGCAGTACGGACTGGTCTTGAACATCGGGTGGCTTTCTTTGTTCGCCTTTGCTGGATTGTATAGGTCCTGGTTGCTGCAATCAAGAACGCATCAAGTTTTACGCGTTCTTCGAGCTGTCGTCATTGGTGTCGTTCTGATTATCATCTGTCTTTTCGGTGCCGAGTTCATGGGGAAGGTCTTTACGAACCAGCCGCTCAACGAGGGGTACCTCTATGGCTCGCGTTTCCCGTGGATTTTCATATACGGCGGGCTCGCTATTTTGCTTGTCGTTGTGCTCCGCATGCTCATCTATGTCTTTTTGCGGGCTTTGCTCCGTCGTGGCTATGGCGCCAACAACATCCTAGTTCTTGGTGCAACGGATGCCGGGCGAAAGATTGCAGAAGACCTTGCGAAAACTCCTGCGCGTGGTCAGCGCGTCGTGGGCTTTGTCGATGAACGCTTCCAAGTTTTGCCGAAAACATTTGCAGATGTTCCTGTTTTGGGAAAGTATTCAGACTTGCCGGAACTTGTAAAGAAGTACAAGGTCAGCGGCATTATCATTGCGCACGAAAGTTCTTCGCCGCAAGAAATTATGCGTGTGCTTGTCTGGATTTGCGATCTCCCGATTCATATTTATATTGTTCCCGAACTTTATAGCGTTGTGAATGGCCGCTTCAAGGCGAACCTTGTTTATGGCTTTGAACTGCAAGAACTTTTTGCTTTTACGATGCCGCCTTGGCAGGTGCAAATCAAGCGTTTAATTGACATTGGATTTGGCTTGTTCCTCGGTCTTATTTCGCTTCCGGTTTGCTTGCTTGCTGCCATTGCGATTAAGCTTGAAGATCATGGTCCGATATTTTATTCGCAAGAACGCATTGGGCTTTACGGAAAGCCGTTTACGGTTTATAAGTTCCGCACTATGAGGACCGATGCCGAAAAGTTTGGCGCACAGTGGGCCACCAAGGATGATCCGCGCATTACCAAGGTGGGCAAGTTCCTCCGTAAAACTCGCATTGATGAACTCCCGCAAATTCTTTGCGTACTGAAAGGCGACATGAGCATGGTGGGGCCGCGTCCCGAACGTGCCGTGTTTATCAGTCAGCTCCGCGAACAGATTCCGTTCTACATCAGCCGCCTCAAGATGAAGCCGGGCCTCACGGGCTGGGCTCAGGTTTGCCACCACTACGATACCAGTATCGAAGATGTGCAAATCAAGTTGCAGTACGATATGTATTATTACGAAAACATGAGCCTTCTTTTGGACTTCCAGATTCTCGTCAGGACGGTGTATGTCGTGTTGACCGGAAAGGGAGCGCAGTAGGAATGTGAGGTGTGAGATGTGGAATGACTAATGAAAATCCCACATTACACACTACACATTACACATTTTAATTTCAACAACAGGTGCCTAGATTATGTATGGAGATTGTACAACACCGGTATTTCCTAAAGACGACGCATTGACCATGATCCGCCTTGCTTTGGCGGAAGACGTTCGCACGGGCGATGTGACGAGCGCATGGACCATCCCTGCCGACCAAAAACAGCATGCTCGCCTGATTGCAAAAGAAGATGGCGTGTTGGCCGGTCTCCCGATTATCGAACTTGTGTTCAATGAACTTAAGGCGAACGTCAAGGTGACGCTCCATAAGAACGATGGCGACGTGGTCAAGAAGGGAGATTTGATTGCCGAACTGGACGGAACGACGCACGAACTTTTGACGGGCGAACGCACGCTCTTGAATTTTATCCAGCAGCTCTCTGGCGTAGCGACGGTGGCTCACACGTTCCAAGAAGCATTGAAGGGTGGCAAGACGAAGGTGCTTGATACCCGCAAGACGATTCCCGGATTCCGCACTTTGCAGAAGTACGCTGTTCGCGTGGGTGGCGGTTCCAACCACCGCATGGGCCTCTTTGACATGGTGCTCGTGAAGGACAACCACATCGCTGCTGCGGGTGGCGTTCTCGAAGCACTCGCTGTCGTCAAGAAGAACAACACGCAGGGCTTGATGGTCGAAATGGAAGTCGAAAACTTTGACCAGCTCCGCGCTCTTCTCAACAAGGGCGTGGATGTCATCATGCTCGACAACATGAGCAACGAAATGATGGCCGAAGCCTTGAAGATTATCAAGGAAAGCGGTGACAAAGTTCTCGTCGAAGGTTCTGGCAACATGACCCTCGAACGTGCCAAGGAAATCGCAACCCTCGGCCTTGATTACATTTCCGTCGGTGCCCTCACGCACAGTGTCAAAGCCCTCGACATCTCCATGCGCATCTAGTTTCGTATAGACTCTGATGTTGCTTCGCAACAGTTCCAAGTTCGAAGTTACTGAGGCGACTTCGTCGCATCTCTAAGCTCTAAGTTCTGCCAACTAAGCTCTAGTAACTAAATTCTAGTAACTAGCCCGAAGGGCGAAGTAACTACTAACCACTGTTTACTAACCACTGTCTACTTCCAACTTCCTACTTCCTACTGTTTACTACTAATTTTCTCTCGTCTTTCGTCTCTCGTCTCTCATCTAATTCTATATTTTCCGTGAATTAAATTTCTATGGAGCTTCTATGCGTTGCTTAGTTACTGGTGGTGCCGGATTTTTAGGCAGCCATCTCTGCGAAAGACTGTTGAACGATGGCCACGAAGTCATCTGTCTGGACAACTATTTTACAGGTCGTATGGCGAATGTCGCTCATCTGCGCGACAACCGCAACTTTGAACTTATCCGCCACGACGTGACCGAACCCATCCTTTTGGAAGTCGATCGCATTTTCAACTTGGCATGCCCTGCAAGCCCCATCCATTACCAGTTCAATCCTGTAAAAACCATCAAGACGAGCGTCATGGGCGCTATCAACATGCTTGGTCTAGCAAAGCGCGTGAAAGCCCGCATCTTGCAGGCATCTACGAGCGAAGTATATGGCGACCCGGCAGTGCATCCGCAGACCGAAGATTACTGGGGCAACGTGAACCCGATTGGTATCCGTAGTTGCTACGACGAAGGCAAACGAGTTGCCGAAACGCTCTTTATGGATTATCATCGCCAGAACAACGTCGATATCCGCATCGTCCGTATTTTCAATACGTATGGTCCTCGCATGCTCCCCAACGACGGGCGCGTCGTGAGCAATTTCATCGTTCAGGCTCTCAATGGCGAAGACCTTACCATTTATGGTGACGGCAGCCAGACCCGCAGCTTCTGCTACGTCGATGACCTTATCGAAGGCTTTGTCCGCATGATGAATCAGGACAAGATTATAGGACCGGTCAATATCGGCAATCCTGGTGAATTTACGATGCTCGAACTTGCAAAAGAAGTCCTCGACCTTACGGGCTCCAAGAGCAAAATCGTCTATAAGCCGCTTCCTGGTGACGACCCTAAGATGCGCCGCCCCGACATCTCGCTTGCTAAAGAAGCTCTCAGCTGGGAACCGACTATTCCGCTTCGCAAGGGCCTCGAAAAAACTATCGTCTATTTTGACAACCTGCTGAAAGTAAAGTAACCAACGGCTAGTTTTCGATGAACAACATTCCTTTGCATAAGAATGCGAATATCCGCACGGCGGATTTTTCGATGTTGAAGTTCTTGCACGAAGTCAACGTGCTGCCTGATAAAATTGCCATGTTCAACAGCCTTAAAGAATTCGGGCTGCAAAGTTACGTGAAGATGCAGGCGGCAGTTCTTTTGCTCGTGAGGCGAGGCACGGTTCAAGTCGAGCTCGATTTGAAGACTTATAATCTTTCGGCTGGGTCTTTGTTTATTGTTTTCCCAGATCAGCTTTTACGTGCAAAAAAAGCGTCCGATGATTTTGACCCCATTTGCATCGCTTGCTCAAAGAACATGATCGACGAGCTGATTATCCGCTTTGACGATAACACTCGATTGATTTTGAAGTTCCGCGAGAATCCTTTGCAGCAGTTGCAACAAAGTGATTTTATGCGATTGAATGCAAGCTTCGAATTTTTAAAGAACAAGTTTGAAACGACTGAATTGAACTTTTGCCGTTTGCAAGTCTTGAAGAACCTTTTGATTGCTTTGCTCTACGAGTGCATCGGAACAGTCAACGAACCGCTAGTTGCAGACGCGAACAAGAGCCGCGGACAACTTCTCTTCTCGCAGTTTATCGACCTTGTCGTTGAAAAACATCGCGAACAACATTCCGTCAAATACTACGCCGACGAACTTGGCATTACGCCTAAATACTTGTCGGCGGTTGCCGAAGAACAGACGGGCAAAAACGCCAAACGCTGGATTGACGAGCATATCGCTCTTGATGCTAAGGTGCTGTTGCGTTCATCGTCCAGAGACATCCAGAAAGTCTCTAAAATCTTGAACTTCCCGGATGTGTCCTTTTTTGGAAAGTTCTTCAAGCGCCTCGTCGGAGTCTCGCCCAAAGCTTACCGCAAGACTTCGGAATAGTAGGCAGGAATAGTTACACCTTCATTGCATCGACTTGATTCACGATTGTCGTGACCGCTTCGATGTACTTGTTGACATCATTTAAGAAATCGCTTTTGTAACGGGACGCGTCGGGAATGCGTACGTCAGGGAACATGGTGTAAACTTGTTCGTGGTTTTCAGGATAGTTGCCAGTTACAAGGAAATAAACGCCGTAAAGCAACGGCAAAAGCGTAGGCAATGAACGCAGATAAATTCCATGTGGATGGCGGTCTTCTTTGATGTAAAGGAATGCACGGCGCAAATGCACGAGCAAACCACGCAGTTCGCGTTCGCATTCCACACGCAGTTCTGCGAGATTCGGGCTGAAATCAGCGAGCGGCATTTCGCCGCAAAGCGTTACGTTCTTGCTTTTGATATGCAAGAATTCCAATGGAAATACGTCTTGCGACGACTTGATTTCAAACCGCGAGAACATGTGGTTGAATTGGATGTTGTCGCGCTTGGCTCGTTGCGTGAGCTTTTGCAGAGGGAGCAAATCTTCGACGGAGTTGGATTTTAGAATAAAGCTGATCGTCCACGGAGCCTCTAACGCATAGAACCCTTCCATAAGGCAATCGCCGTGAACGAATGCCGAAACGAGGTTGTCGCCGAGCGTTTCTTCAAAAAGCTTCGGCCATTCCGAGTTTTGTAATTCTGCTACACTTAAAATCTTTTTCATAATTACCATCCTCCGCCAGAACCGCCACCGCCAAAGTGACCACCGCCGAATCCGCCTCCAAAGCCGCCTCCGCCAAAACCACCGAAGCCACCGCCGAATCCGCT
Organism: uncultured Fibrobacter sp.; assembly: GCA_947306305.1. Classification (GTDB taxonomy): domain Bacteria; phylum Fibrobacterota; class Fibrobacteria; order Fibrobacterales; family Fibrobacteraceae; genus Fibrobacter. The sequence goes on along the minus strand of CAMZGI010000041.1, from coordinate 7,008 downwards.
TCTGGGACCGCTGTGGAAACCTCTTCCGCTGTTGCTCAGGGCGTTTCCGAGCAAGAACCATAGGCAACCGTTTCCGCGACCGCCGCCGTTCTTCGAGACAAACAAGAAGAAAATCACGAGCAGTATGATCAAGAGTCCGAACGGATTTGATTCTTCTTTTTGCGGGAGCTGGTCGGTGTTGACCTGTAGCGTAACGCCTTTTTCTTTCGCGACGACTTGTGCAAGTTCCCATGCGAGCGTAATAACGCCTTCGCCATACTTTTGCACTTTAAATGCTGGCACGAGCGTCTTTTGCTGGATTCGTTCTACAAGCGCATCGGGCAAGTAGCCTTCGGCTCCGTAGCCGATTTCTACGCTTCGCCTGCGTTGCTTCATGGCTGCAAAAATCAAGATGCCTTCGTCGGTCTTTCCGCCTACACCCCAGCTTTCGGCGATGTTGACCGCGTAATCTCTAAAGTCTGCAAAACCGATATCGTGGATAAGGGCGACTGCAAGTCCTACTTTCGTTTTTTTGTAGAGCTCTTCGGCGAGAGCGTTGATGAACTCTACTTCTTGCTTCGAGAGCAAGCGGTCTTCGTCATACACGTAGCTGTTGACGGGGCGTTTGGGGAGTCCCGCTTTATTTACGCGAAAGCCTGCCGCAACAGGAATTGCAAGCAGGAGAACGAACAACAGTGTTAAAATTTTTCTCTGCATATAAAAAGCCGCATTGCCGCGGCTCTGTAAAAATAATAAACTTTATCCTAAGCTCTAAGAGCGCAGCGGTCTAAGTTCTGCCAACTGCGTCTCCGGCGCTCCTACTTGCACGACGTTCCCAACTGTTTCTGGAGCGGGGCAAAGTCTGTCTTTTTGATGGCGCTGATAATAGCATCGACTTCGCTTCTGCCTACGCCCTTCGAATCGGCGAGGTAGTTGATGTCTCTTCCCTTAATCGAAATAGAAACATCGAACGAAGCGAGTCTTCCTGTTTTGCCTCTAGGCGAGGTCTCGATTTGCACCTTGAGGTGCTTGTCGCTTGTGCTGTCGCTTGTCGTAAAGATGGACTTTTTAGAGAGCGCGTTTTCGAGCGCAGTGCAGATGTTTGCAATCAAGTCGCATTGGAGGCTTACTTCGCAACGGGACTGGCGAACGCGGTAAGGAACTTCAAGGGCGTTGGTCTTGCCAATCTTTCTCAAAAGCTCATACGGAAGGTTCGGTTCCACGATAATGACGTAAGGACCTTTTTCAAAGTTCACATTGCGCAAGCTGAATGTTGCGACACCGTTGTTCTGCGTGCGGCGTTCCGAAAGCGTTTTGCTTTGGCGAGCGACCAGCGGGAAGCTTGGCACGGGTCCAAGAGAATCCTTCACGATAACGTCCCAAGCGGGCATTTCTGGACGCGTGAGTTCGATATCCCCAACGGATGCTTCGATAACGATTTTAGAAAGCTTATTGACAAGGACTTTTTCGACTTCGAGAAGTCCATGGTGCAGACGGAGACTGTCGTTAAGCGGATAAACTTCTGCAAGCTGGAGCAAGTAGTAGTTGTGCTCGTTGACTTTTTCTTCGGCCTGCGAAAGGTCGTTTGCCGCGTTGACGTAAATGCGGTCGTCGATTGCTTGACGTGCAGACTTTTCGAGTTCGGCTATTTCTTGCTTGAGGCTCTTCAAGCGGAAGCGGAGGTCTGCGGTAAACTCGTCCATGTCGAGCTTTGCCGTTGCTTTAAATCCCTTATCCACCTTTATCGGAATGACGGTGACTCCCTTCAATACAACGTTGCTCTTGACGCTGTTGTTTGCTCTGTAAGTCTCGCCTAAAGTGCTTTCCCCGTTGTAGATGTCTTCGTACTTGGTTTGCTTCTGCGTTGCAGAAATCTTAGACTTGACTTGCTTTGCAACCCCTGCAATGGCTGCGTTGTTTGCGTCTTCTTGCGATACTTTAGACGTAGCCGTGTAGGTGACGATTTTCCCAGCCATGGCTGGAATAACAGAGAGACATGCGCAAAGGATAAGAGACTTTATATTCATGGTTAGTTCAGCTCCATCAGTATCAGCTTGCGTGTGATATTGATTTTCTTTGTTTCGGCGATAGGCTTGAATATTTGTCTAATCTTCGTGTAGATTTCTTGCGAGTCCTTGTATTTGATTGGGCTTGCGTAAATGACAAAGTCAAGAGTCTTTGCAGTCATGACGTTCACCTTGACAGAGCTGAAGTTGCTCTTGAGCCCTTTCATGATGGCGTCGTGCAGGTCTTCGGTCTGGCTGTCGGAGTATTCGCCCTTGATGTTTGCGACAACCTTGTACTGCGACCCCTTGGCGATATCCATCTTCCAGTAGCTGAGAATCTTCTTTTCGAGCCCAGCCATCGCTTTGCGGGTGGCCGAACCGAGGTTCGAGGTGATGTTAATCTTGGACGTGTGGCCGTTGTTGCGGACGTTTGCGGTCTGCGAACCAAGCATGCGAGATGTCGATGCTTCGTATGCGGAAATTTCTACGGAAACTTCGTCAGTAGTGACTTCTTGGGTGAACTTGATGTAGATGTCTGCGTCAAGCGCTACGCCAGCGAGGTAAGACAAGTCGTCTTCCGTGTTCGCAATGTCGTTTTGCATCTGGAGGATCTCGTTGAGTTCGGCTTGCCCTTCAATAGACCGGACTTCGTAGTTCCTCTTGGTGAGGTAGCCGTGAATAGCTTCTTCTACGGCATGAGAATTCGGGTTGTCTGTAATTTCTTGCGTGCCGCCCTTGGAATTGATCATGGGGGAGACCATGATGACCGGCTGGGTGTAGTTCTGGAGAACTTCTCTGCTGGCATCCACTTCCGTTTGTTCGGGTTCTGCGGTTTGCACAATGGGCGCTGTCGTTTGTTTGATGGTATTGGCCGTGTTGGTCACGGAGGCTTTCGCCGTGCCTGCGGACTTGTTGGCCGCAGATTTTGCCTGCTTTGACGTCGTCATCAAGTCGCCGTCGAGCTCGTCATAAGCCTTTGATGCGTTTTTGCGCGTTTCGGCGTTCTTGTTGTAGGTGCTGGACGTGTTGCCGCGTTGTGCCGAAGATGTAGCACACGACGTTCCGACCATGACCAAGGCGAGGCAGAGAGAAGGGATTAAGTGTTTCATATTTTCAAAGTCTCTTTGAAGGGTATTCCTACAAAAATATTATACAGATAATATATAAAGTTTTACTCTTAGAGATGTAGATTTATTAAAAAATGTAAAATACTTTTTTAGATGGTTTGTTCTCAAAATGAAATTTCATATATATCTTTAAAAAGAGTCTTCACATGAGTGAGGTTAAACATGAGCGAAAAATGGATCTGGTTACCCGACTGGGCATCGAATCTTGGCATTTGGGAAGACGACCTGATAGATGTCGCCCCCTCTGCAAGCCATATTTATGTGCAGTACGACCAAATGGCCGATTTTTTGGAGAATCCGATGGATATTCCAGAAATGAAAAAGGCTTCGACGGTTGTCGCCTGGGGGCTTGGCGCCCTCTCGTTGATGTGTTCTGCGTCTCAAAACCGTAAAAAAGGGCAAAAGTGGATTTTGCTTTCGCCTTATGCCGATTTTTGCGATGAAATTGGGAACTGGACTGTACCGAACCTCCATTTTATGGCTCACCAGCTTTCGACCACGACCGAACCTGCGCTCAAGGCTTTCATGGAACTTTTTGAAGAAGATTTTGGAGACTGGCAGGACGACTGGTTTGAAAACGCAAAAAAATATAGCGCGGAGTCCCTCGCGAAAGGTCTCATGTTCCTTTCGGAACACCGCGTGGAATCTGTAATCCCGAACAGTGAAGATATCCAGGTGCTTTATGGAAGGCTAGATACGATGGTCACGCCAGAGTGGACGTTGAAGCTCAAGGACTTTTTGCCCAAGGCCGAATTCAAGGAACGCCCCAAGGCCGGCCACTGGCCCCCGATGCTGTTGTTGTAGTGATTAGTAAACAGTGGTTGGTGGTTAGGAATGAGGTAGTGCGTTGCACGTTGAGGTTGCTTCACAACATCTTGCTTCTTAAGTCTTCTAGTAACTATTAACTAGTAACTAGCCCGAAGGGCGAAGTAACTATTAACTAGTAACTATTATCTAGTAACTCCTAAAACGCCTACAAATCCTCGCCAGCGCAAACACCGCCACGAGATAAACAACCAAGAACCAAAGCAACGCTCTTTCGAAAACTCCGCCTACGACTGTATAGAAAGTGTTCCTCGTCTTGAGGGGCATTTTTCTTTGTATGACCTTGGTCTCGAAAATCTTGGTGTTCTGGTCGTAATGGCCGTACTGGTCGATGAATGCCGATACGCCGCTGTTTGCAAGGCGGGCGACGGGGTAGCCGTAAGTGACGGCGAGGAGCCGCACGATGTTCAGGTGCTGGAACGGGGCTGTGCTCCTGCCGAACCAGCCGTCGTTTGTGATGTTCACCATGAGTCGCGAACCCGCGCTGATGGCTTCGCGGACTAAGTCTCCGAAGATAGCGTCGTAGCAAATGTAGGGTGTCCAGTTGTAAGGTCCATAGACTGGTGTTTCTTTTCCGGGAACAAAGTCGCCTTCGCCTAAATCTACGTAGTTTAAAATGGGGAACACGTCGTCGAAGGGGATGCGTTCGCTAAAGGGGACAAGGTGCTTTTTGATGTAACGCTGCGGGAACATATGCAAGCCCGGCGTAAAGAGGAACGAGGCGTTGTAGATTTCGAAGCGTCGCGGATTGTGGATGTCGTTTGAAACGCGTTTGTAATCAAGCGCTCCTGTGAGGATGTAAGCATTCTTGTCGTCAGCCATCTGGTGCAGCAGCTTGATGACGGCAGGCTGTCTGCGGATGTGGTCGGGAATGGCAGTCTCCGCAAGGAGGATGATGTTTGTGCCGGGCTTGGAGCTGTCCATAGCCATGCCGAACGTCTTGGTGACGATGGAATCGAAGCGCGCTTTGCTCCATTTGGCTCCTTGGGCGATGCTTGGCTGGATCATGGCGATGGACGGGTTGTCTTTGTTGTCTGCGTCGTAGAACGGAGCTGCTTCGGGAGCCGAAAGCACGCAACTTCCGTGAATCAGGAGCGCAAAGAAAATGACGAACGGAACTGCAAAAAGGGCGAACCTCTTGCGGCCTTTAAGCAAAATCGCGTAAGCGACAATCTGGTTGGATGCGACCATCAAGATGGTGTAGCCGAAAATTCCGATGATAGAAAGCGTTTGTATGAGCTCGATGTGGTTTCCGAGCGTGTAGCCGAGGTGGTTCCACGGGAATGCAAATTCGCCATCGGTGCGAGACATTTCGATGGAGGCGTAGAAGATGGGGAAAAGCGTCAACAAGTAGGCTTTGCCTTTAATCTTCAAGTTCTTGACGGTTGAGTAGATAAATGCCGAAAGTACGTTGAAAAGGCTAAGGTAAGCGATGAGGAGAATCAGCCCGAGGAAAATAAGTCCAGCGGGGGCGGTTTCTACGTTCATCACGTTGCGAATCCAGTAATAGTTGATGGTGTTGTAAACCATGCTTGCCCAGAATGTCGCGAACACGGCAGTCTCGCGGTTGTATTTGTTCAAGACGACAAACCACGGAACGAGCAAGACAAACATGGCTGGACCGAGCGGCAATGGCGGGAACGCAAATGCGACAGCCGCCCAAGAAATTGTGGCGAGCGCGAGTGCGATAAGGTTTTCTTTTTGCTTAAACATCTTGGTGTTCCAACGAGCGAAGAGGAACAACCAATAGAGAGCCATCGGAATAAACGTCGTTATAATCTGGTAAAGACCTGCATGGCTGCGTGTCAAGTAATCTATGGCGAGGAATGCAAAGACGATGATTCCATATGTGTTGATGAACCGTGAAAACGGACGGCGAGTCGCCTTGATGAACAGGAATGGAATCGCAGCGATAAGCGGCAACAGCTGCGGAAGCTGCTCGTAAAGTCCCGGCGTATCGGGCCGCACAAAAAACATCACCAGTTCAATGAAAACAAGAACCGCAACGAAAATCCGGTATGACATCGGAAGAGCTTTAAGTTTGTTGAGTAGTTGGTTGATTGTCATGGGGTTGTATTTCTTTAGGTATAAGGAGTTAGGTATCAGGTCTTAGGTAAAAAATGTGGCTTCGCCATATTTTAATGACGAGCGAAGCACGTGATAATACTCCTATAACCTGAAACCTGTCACCTGTAACCTTCTAAAGTCCGCTTTTATCTTTTGGGTTGAATATCAGCACGAATTCGCCTTTGGGCGGGTGCGCCTTGAAGTGCGCTGAAATCTCCGTCGGCGTTCCGATGAGGTGTTCTTCGAACTTTTTGGTGAGTTCACGCATGAGAGCAATCTTGATGTCGCCAAAGACTTGCTTGATTTCTTCGACGAACTTGTCGATGTTGTGCGGGCTTGCGTAAAAAATTTGCGTTGCTTCGACATCCTTCAATTTTTCGAGCAAGTGGATACGCTGGGCGCTCTTTTTGGGCGAGAAGTATTGGAACGTGAAGTGGTCGGTCGGCATGCCGCTAGAAACAAGCGCTGTAATCATGGCGCAGGGACCTGGAATTGCACGGACTTCGATGCCTTCGCGGACGCATTCGCGAACAAGATTGAACGCGGGATCGGCAACGCCGGGCGTGCCCGCGTCGCTGACGAGGGCGATGTCGCCAGTGTTCTTGAGGAACTCGACGTACTTGGGCGTGACCTTTTCCTTGTTGAAGTCGTGGTAGGCTTCCATGGGAGTCGTGATGCCGTAGTTGTCAAAGAGAATTCTCGTATGGCGGGTGTCTTCGGCAAGGACGAGGGGGACTTCCTTGAGAATGCGCACTGCACGGTACGTGATATCTTCCATGTTCCCGATGGGAGTCGCTACGATGTATAAAGTGTATGGCATGATGTAAAAATAGATATATCAAAGTGGTTAGTGGTTAGTGGTTAGTGATTAGGATTAGCAATAGGATTGTTTTTCTTGCTGTTCTATATACTAACCACTGTTTACTAACCACTGTTTACTGCGGCATTGCCGCCCAGTCGCTTACGCTGTTCATGTCCGTTTGTCTGTTGGCGTTGAGTTCGAA
>CAMZGI010000040.1 GCA_947306305.1 uncultured Fibrobacter sp. | reverse complement strand
GATGTTTGTTGTTTCGCTTTCGCTCAACAAACGAAAAGACCTTCTCAAAGAGAAGTGTAAATTTTGTTTGTTTCGCTTTCGCTCAACAAACGAAAAGACCTTCTCAAAGAGAAGGTCTTTTTCGCGGGATAGACGAGGCTTGAACTCGCAACCTCCGGCGTGACAGGCCGGTGCTCTAACCAAAATTGAGCTACCACCCCAGTGGTTTGTTTGTTAGGTCTTTCAACCGAACGACCCAAATATAAAAAGATTAAATCTTATTGTCAAGGGTCATGTGCTAAAAAAGCGGATTTTTTTTTGAATTTTTCTTTAAAAAAGAAGCCCGCTTGTGGCGGGCATGTAGTTGCGTACTCACTACTCATAGCTCATGGCTCAAAGCGAAGCGACCTCAAAGCGGCTAAGCCTGTTTTACTAAGCTCTAAGTTCTACCAACTGCCTACTAATTATCTCTGTCCAGGGTATTTGACGCGAGTATGGTACGTTCCGTCGAGGCTGTGGAGGAACGCTTCTTCGAGCTTCGATAGTTCCTTTACAGACAAATTGCTTTCGTTGAACTGTCCGTCCATGAATTTGTCAAGAATCGTCTTGTGGATCATGGCGATGAGTGCTTCCGACGAGGTGTCTGTCATGGAACGGCTGGTTGCTTCAATCACGTCTGCAAGCATGAGGATTGCGGTTTCCATGCTTTGCGGCTTTGGACCTTTGTAGCGGAAATCTTCTTCCTTGACTTCTTTGCCCGTTTCTTTAGCGAGTTCCTTTGCTTTGTGGTAGAAGTACTGGATAAGCGTTGTGCCGTGGTGCTCTTGAATGCCGTTTGCAACCAGTTCTGGAATCTTGTATTCCTTGGCGAGCAAAATGCCTTGCGACACGTGCCCCGTGAGAATTTTGACGGACTGGTACGGATCGAGGTTGTTGTGCGGGTTTACGCCCTGCTTCTGGTTTTCGGTAAAGTATTCAGGACGCATCGTCTTGCCCAAGTCGTGGTAAAGTGCCATGACGCGGACGAGGAGCGAATTGGCGCCGATGGTTTCGGCGACGCTTTCGGCGAGGTTTGAAACTTGGATGCTGTGGTGGAATGTGCCCGGCGCGAGTTCAGAGATTCGTTTGAGCGCTGGTCTGTTGAAGTCGGACATTTCCATGAGCGTGAGCACGGTTGTGATGCTGAAGGCTTTTTCGACGACGTGAATCAAAAGCACGGATGCCACTGCGTTGCAGATGATGATGTTGGCACTTGCTGCGATAAGCGTCTGGTAGAACATGGTAAACTGGAATCGGTTGCGGAGCAACAGCATTATACTAATAGCGGCTGCAGCAGCGATAACGCCTGAAATCATGCTCCAAGCAATTTGGACGCGGTAGCGCATGCGGAATAGCGGTGCCATCACTGCGATGATGACAAGCAATGCTGTGAAGGTTGCGGCTAGGTCGTAGCCGTTCAACAGTCCAAAGAAACCTGCAGAGAACGTCGCGAATGCAAGTCCCATGCGCACGTCGTAAAGCACGGTTGCAATGACTGGCGTAAACGTAATCGGGTACAGCCACATGAAGTCGATGGAGTCGGGGAGGATGCTGTCGGGCTTGTTGATTGTTCCCGAGAGGTTGTGGATGACCCAGAACACGAGTAGCTGCAACAATGTGAGGAACATCAGGCTCCACAGCTGGCGCGGTGTCTTGAACATCGTGCGTGTCGGCATGTAGAGGAAGTACAAAATAAACAGCGTAATGATGATGATAAAGACGAGGATGTTTCCATAAGGGGCGGTGAGCGTTTTCGAGTTTTCTTCGTTTTGCTGCGCCATCTGGAGAGCGTCAATCTTTTCAAGGATTTCCTTGGTGATGGGAGCTCCCTGCGTGACGATTTCCATGCCGCGCGGGACCATGCCCTTGATGAGCGTCACCCTGTTTTTAGCTTCGACCCTGCGGGCTTCGGTTTCTTTTTCAAGATAAATGATATTCGGGCTGGTGAACACGTAAAGAGCTTCGTAGAATGCGCTCTGCAATCCCTGCTCTACGGAGAATGAACTTTGCAACTGGCTGAACGCTTCGTCAATGCGACGCTGCATCGGCTGCACTTCGCTAATTTCAAGGGTGTTTTCTTCGTTGTCCTTGATGAGCGAAATGGTGGGCTTGTTGTAAATGAGGTTCTTGATTTGCTTGATGTTGTAGCTGTTGCAGAACAGCGAAACTTCGGTTTCGGTCTTGGCGAGTAGCGTGTTAGAAACGCCCTTTTGCATCATCTGGTAGAATACGGACATCAAGGAGTCGCGGGCGACTGCGTTTGTGCTCAAAGGCTTGATAGCCGTAATAGAAAGTCTTTGCTTTAAAAGGTCGTAGATGCGGGAGGCTTCTTGGACTTTGGCTTGCATCGATTCGCTGCCGTCGTCTTTGCTAGAGCTGATGACCGCTTGCATCTTGCCGTACTGTTCGAGCTTTTTGAGGTACTGCTCCAGTTCGCGCAACAGGCGTGACGTTTCGTCGGAGTTGAATTCGAAGATGGCGTTCACCTTTTCGGCTGCACGCGCTTTTTCGGCCTGGATTTCCTGTTCGGTCTTGGGGACTTCGAACTTGAACGGCGCGACAATCGTTCTTGTGCTGAGCTGGCCCAGGTGCGGCCGTTCGGCACGGAGCGCGATGTTTTTATCGGGGAATAAGAGAATGGCGATGAGGATTAAAATCACCCAGCCAATAAACAAATGAATCTTTTTCTGCTTCTTGTTCATTTAATGCTCTCTCTTTTTTTGCTCATTCTCTTCGTAAGCTAGCAAAATGTCCTTGACTAAGTGATGTCGAAGAACGTCGGTGGCACTAAATTCGACTTCTGCAATTCCCCGAATGCCGTTCAGGATTTTCATGGCGTGCTCTAAACCCGAAACTTGGCCTTTAGCCAAGTCCACTTGGCTCGTGTCGCCGGTGATAATCGCCTTGCTGTGGGGACCGAGTCGCGTGAGGAACATCTTCATCTGGGCGGTCGTCGTGTTCTGGGCTTCGTCCAAGATGATGAACGCACGCTTTAGCGTGCGTCCTCGCATGTAAGCGAGGGGAGCCACTTCGATGGCTCCAGTTTCTTCGTAGCGGTGGAGTTTCTCCGCCGTCAAGAGCTCGGAGAGGCTGTCGTGGATGGGGCGGAGGTAGGGGGCAATCTTCTCTTTCAGGTCGCCCGGCAAGTAGCCGAGCGATTCGCCGGCTTCGACTGCGGGGCGTACAAGGCAGATGCGTTCGGCTTCGCCGCGTTCGAGGCTAGCAACAGCTAGCGTCACAGCCAAAAATGTTTTGCCCGTGCCCGCAGGGCCCTTTGCAAAGATGATGTCGTTCTTTTCGACTGCCTTGACTAGTTCCGCCTGTGCGGGCGTTTTAGCAGAAACGCTAATCCCGAACCTGTTGCGGAAGATGGGCGTGTCGGGGATGGCTTCGTCAATCGAAGCGTCTCTAGGTCCGAGCATGCGGTCTAGCTGGACCGCGTTCAAGACTTCGCCGTTACGGGCGGCAATCTTGAGCTGGTCGAGAACCGAAAGTACGCCTGACATGTTCGCGCCTTCGAGCGGAACGATGTCCAGTCCCGGAAGTCGAGTGCGTATTTCAACGCAAAAACGGCTCTCCAATAATCGGAAAACCGTTTCACGTTCGCCTGAAATAACTCGTTTCAGGTTGTCAGACAGTGAGTAATGCCTTATATTACTCTGCATCTGTAGAAGGTTGCTGAATCGGGAGACCAAGCTTGGTCCTTGCGTCGAAGATTTCCTTGCGGAGCTTGTGGTTGTCTTCGTTGGCAGCCGTGGCTTCGTCTTCGGTCTTCTTCAAGGTTCTTTCGTCAAACACTTCCTTGGGTTCCGGCTTTGGCTTTGCAACTTGCTGCTGGGCTTTAGTCCCTTCGTCATTGTCGTTGTAACCGGTGTAAGAAGAAGAGTTGTCGGTGGAGGTGGTTTCGGTGCTTCCGGTATAGCCAGAGTCGCTGCTACCCGAGTTGGACGAGCCAGCACAGGCGGTGAATAACGCTACGGAAAGGGAGGCGAGAACTAATTTCCATTTTTTAAGAGACATTATTAAGCTCCATTATAGTCTTTGATGGCTAAAATATATATAGTTGTGGCAGAAAAAATGTTAAAAAAGGTAAAAATTGACCATGCAATCAAGAAAAAATGACCTTCAGACCTATTCTCAGGTTTTTTTGTCATCAAAAAGTTACGATTCCAAGAAAATTTATGCGAAAAGACGTCGTTCTCTCATGAAAAAGCTTTCCTCTTTTTGCGTTTTTGCGGGCATGCCCGTTGAACCGGGGGGCGAGGAAGCATTTGTCCAAACTTGGACACGTTTTGTGCAAGACCCGGCGTTTATTTATTTGACGGGCGTGAATCAGGCGGGCTGCTACTTGGTCTTGGATCCGCGGAAGGAACGTTCTACTCTTTTTGTTCCTAAAAAAGACCCGTTCAAGGAATTTTGGGTTGGCAAGCGTTTAGGTTTTGTACAAGACGATAATTCCATTGTGCGGCTGACTGGCGTTGACGAGGTGCGTCCTGTTGAAGAAATTTGGGATTATGTCGAAGCTTTGGCTAAGGATTATGGGAACGGTAAAAATGCCGTAGATCACGCTTACGCCTTTTATTACGAGAAGTTCAAGGGCGACCACAACGAAAAGCTCAAAATCAAGATGACGAGCGTGCTCCGCCGTTACAGGATGAAGGTCAAGAGCTGCGCCGACTTGCATTTCGAAGACCGCTTGGTGCTGGAACAAGAACGCATAGACGATGCTCGCGTGGCTCAAAAGATTACGGACGACGCATTCCGCGCGTTGCTTCCGCAGATGAAGAACTTTAAGACGGAACGAGACGCGACGCTTTTCCTCAATTACGAAATGCAGCGTTTTGGCGATGGCGACCTCGCGTTCCCGACGATTGCCGCTGGCGGCAAGAACGCTTGCTGCTTGCATTACGTGAAAAACGACGAGCCTCTGCGTGATGGCGAGCTTATCCTCTTTGACTTTGGCGTGCGGTACGGCACGCTGCATAGCGACATTTCGAGGACGATTCCTGTGAACGGCAAGTTCAATCCGCTTCAAAAAATGTTGTACGAAATCGTGCTGGAGTCGGCGACGGTTTACCAGCGCGTGGTGCGTCCGGGCGTTTCGCTTAAAGAAATCGGCATGATTTGCTGGGAGTTTATTTTGATGGAGCTGGAACGCCGTCTTGTGCGGGGGGCGAAGGGCAGCTACAAACTGCTTTATGAAAAACGCCCGCATGGGGTGAGCCACTTTATCGGGGAACATATTCACGAGGGCGACCCGGGTTCACGTTCGCTGGATGTGGTATTAAAACCGGGCATGCTGATTTCTTGCGAGCCTGGACTTTACGGAGATTTTAGCGCGACGATTGATGGAAAGCGCTACCGCGAAAGCATCGGAATCCGCATCGAAGATGATTTACTTATTACAAAAAATGGATTTGAAAATGTTTCGAGCGATATTCCACGTGCAGTCGATGAAATTGAGGCACTAATGAGATGATTTTTTCTATTTTATGATGCCATAAGTATTTGACTGATAATCAGTTGCAAAAAAGGGCGTTTTGAAATGTGGAAAGTTAAAGGTGCTACAAGATATTTCTTGTCTATCCTAGCAACGGCTTTTGTTCAGGCGGGTGTCTTTATATACGCCCAGAAGATTCTGGCGGGATCGTTCTTTGCGCAGAACGGTCAGATTTGGCAGAGCTTCATGCTGCAAATCTTCTTCATCGTGCCTTACGTGCTGATGGTGTTCTTTGCAGGCTTTTTCACCAACAAGTTCTCGAAGAACAAAGTGATGGCTTGGTCGTCGCTTATGATGACCCTATTCGTCATCGCGCAGTCGGTCTTGGTGACGGTCGATTACCCGCGTATAGCCTTCTGGCTTTCGATTGGGCTTAGTTGCGGCTTTGCTATCCACAGTGCGGCCAAATACGCCATTATTAAAGAAATGTTTGGCGTGCGTAATTTGAGCTACGCGAACGCTTTCCTCCAGATTTTCGGTATCGGCGGCATTATCGCTGCGTCTTGGCTTACGATTGTCGGCGTGAACTTGATTAACTTGGACCAGCTCGTTTCTTACGAAGCTGTGCGTCGCATTACGTCCAAGTCCGTGGTGATTCCGTGGATTTTGACTGCTGCGAGCGTGCTTGGAACGGTGGCGAACTTCCTTATCCCGAAAGTCAAGTACGAAGACCCGAACGTGAGCATTGACAAGGTCAAGCGTCATTTGAGCCTTGGATTCCGCGTGCCTACGCTCCGCGCTTCGATTATCGCCCTTTCGATGTTCTGGGCTTTGGCTCAGGTGTTTATCCTTATATTCCAGGACGTTTCTGGTTCTTCGACTGTCGATATGTTGCAGGACTACATGTCGTTTGCCATTGTGGGCCTCATGGTGGGAACGATTGTCGCTGCGCATTTCTCTAAGGACTTTATCGAAACGGGCTTTATTCCGCTTGGCATGATTGGCGTGTCGGTTTGCATGTTCTTGGTGCCGTTCCTCGTGAATCCGGCTGCGCTTGTTGTTCTTTATACCATGACTGGTGTTTTTGGCGGTATTATTCTGGTGCCGGTGAATGCCTTGTTGCAATATAACACGCGTCCGAATAACTCTGGTTCCGTGATTGCTCTTGCGAACATGATCCAAGCTCTTGTGCTTGTGGTGTTCTTGTTTGCATTCTCCACGATGGTTCGTTATACGGATATTAGACCGCAGTTCTACTTTATTGGACTTGCAATTATTTCTATTGGCGTGTTTGTCTGGACGATTTACAACTTGCCGCAAGCCCTTTTGAGGACGCTGCTTCGCTTGGTGTTCAGCCGTTATAAAATTCGCGTGTTGAATGTGCAGAACATCCCGAACGAAGGTCCGATTCTCTTGGTCGGCAACCACCACAGCTTTATTGACTGGGCTATGGTCCAGATGGCAGCGCCGCGTCCGCTTTGCATTGCAAGCAACAAAGACCATTTTGAAAAGTGGTATTTGCGTGCCGTGCTCAAACGCCTTGGCATGATCCGCATCGACAACCGCAATCCTAAAATTGCAATGGACAAAATTCACGAAGCTCTCCTTGCGGGTAAGGCTGTCGTGATATTCCCGTCGGGCGAAGTTTCCAAGTCTCCGCATGTGGAACCGTTTACGATTGATTATTCTTCTGCTGTTGAAGGGACTAAGGCTCAGGTTATTCCGTTCTATATCCAGGGATTGTGGGGCTCTAACTACAGTTACAGTTCCTCGAACATGTTTGGCGCTTCGGCTGAACGTTCCGTGACGGTGGCATTTGGTAACGCGCTCCCGGCTGACACGCCTCCGAACGAAATCCGCGCAATTCTCCGTCGCATTTCTATTGATGCTTGGAACTACGCTGTTTCGTTTGTGCACCCGATTGCCGATAGCTGGATTCGCACTTACAAGAAGTATGTGAAGAACGGTCCTGCAATTTATAGCCCGGATGGGGCGCATTTCTCGGGATTCAAGCTGATGGGCGCTGTGATGGCGTTCCGTGGCTACCTCAAGAAAACGCTTGACAAGAATGAGCAGAACGTGGGCATTATGCTTCCGCCTTCTCCTGCGGGCGTGATTGTGAACCTTGCTCTTTGGGTGCTTGGCAAGACGAACGTGAACTTGAACTACACGTCTTCTGTAGATAACGTGAAGTTCTGCTGCGAACGTGCCGAATGCTCGACTGTGATTACAAGCCGACAGTTTGTTCAAAAGCTGAAAGGCCGTGGTAATGATTATTCCAAGATTGCTTCGGACAAGGTTCGTTTGCTTTATGCCGAAGACATGATGAAGGAAATCCCGAAGGCTAAAATTGCGGCGTTCCTTGTGCTGTGCATCTTTATGCCGAGCTGGCTTATTCGTTTGGTGTTCGTGAAGCATCGTTCTTTGGACGATAATGCATGTATCGTGTTTAGCTCTGGTTCCGAAGGAACTCCGAAGGGCGTGGAACTCACGCAGCGTAATTTGATGGGCAACATCCAGCAGCTCGCTTGCATTTTGAACGTGAGCCGTGGCGACGTGATGCTCTCGGAACTCCCGCTGTTCCATAGCTTTGGTTTGACTGTGACGACGCTTTTGAACCTCACGGAAGGCTGCCCGATTGTGGCTGTGGCAGACCCGACTGACGTGAAGACGATGTCTCGCGTTTGTGCGGAATTCCAAGTGACATTCTTGGTGGCGACTCCGACGTTCCTCCGTGCATTTACGGTGAGCCGCTATGTGCATCCGTTGATGTTCAAGTCGGTGCGTATTATTATCGCCGGTGCCGAAGCTTTGCGCCCGGAACTTGCAACCGCGTTCCGTCTCAAGTTTGGTAAGGAAATTTACGAAGGCTATGGCTGTACCGAAACGGCTCCGGTGGCATCGGTCAATACCGAAAATACTTTGTTCGATGACTACACCACGATGCAGGTGAACAACAAGCCGGGAACCGTGGGCCCCGCTCTTCCGGGAACGCAGTTCTTGATCGTCGATCCAGAAACGAACGAGCCTCTGCCGACGGGCGAGGCGGGCATGATTCTCATTGGCGGATGCCAAGTGATGAAGGGTTATCTCAAGGATGAAGACCGCACGAGAAGCGTTATTGTAAGGAAGAATGGCGTTCGCTATTACCGCACTGGCGACAAGGGATTCCTTGACGAAGACGGATTTTTGACGATTGTCGATAGATATAGCCGCTTCGCAAAGCTCGGTGGCGAAATGATTAGCCTTGGAGCCGTTGAAAAGAAAATTCAGGATACGCCGGTGTTGCAGGGCTGCGATTACATTGTTACTGCAATTCCTGATGCGACCAAGGGCGAAAAGATTGTTCTTTTGTACCAAGGCGAAAAAGAGCCGAAGGACGTGCTCTCGGAACTGCGTGCAAGCGGCATGCCGCCTTTGATGCTCCCGTCTGCTGCGTTCAACGTCGAAGTGATGCCTAAGCTTGGGTCTGGAAAGGCGGACTTCGTCACTGCAAAGAAGATGGCGAAGGAACTGGTTGAGGCTAAGAAGTAGGCAGAACTTAGAGCTTAGAACTTAGACAACAAACACCTGCAAGGCGAGTGATGCACGAAAATTTATTTTCGTATATCCGAGCCAAAGGGTGCTGCACGAAGAGCAAATGCGTCCATCGAGCGTCGCTATCCTCGCAACAATCGCTTTGTCATTCCAGCGATGTTCGCTTCATTATTCCGGGCTTGACCCGGAATCTTTTTTGTACAGAGTGAAGTTACTTGTTGCTAGAAATGATTATATTGTAATCACTAGTAACTAGTATCTAAGTTCTAGCCCAAAGGGCGAAGTAACTAAACAAAGCGGATTTGCCGCGAGGAAGATGGACAAATGAAAAGCCTTACCCCGATTCGTACTGCGCGTTTGATTGCATCGCTCATCGCATTTTTGGGCATGTTTATTTTTGCCGTTGAACGTGCTTTGACGAGGGTGTGCCTCATGGCGAATGACGCTGTGCAAATGGGGCTTGGTCGTTATACGAATTCCTTTACGGGACGCTTTGCCGCAGAAAATTTCTCGGACGATAAAAAGCTTTTGGCTGCTCTTCAACAGGCAAAAGAGCTTTTGCCGATTGCGGATAAATATTTGCTTATTTTATTTGTGGTGAGCATTGTCTTGTTTATTATCGCTGCGTTTGGAATTGCATTCCCTAAACAGTTTTGCCATGTGCTCGTCGCTCTTAAATTGCTCAAATGGCAGGATGGTGTGGCTGCGGTGCAAGTAATTGCTGATGATAGTTCTTGTGAATGTGCTCGTTCGTCTAATGTAGAATGTGCGGGCGAATGCCCTTTGAATAAGTTAAGGAAAGCTTGCGGAAAGGCTTCTACGGTCTTGAAAAAAGTTCAGTTGAAGTATTGGGCGTTCGCTGCGGGTGCTTTTGTATTTGTGCTAATTCTCGTGTTCGGGGTGCGTGGCTGCTCAAACGGCGGTATTTTTGGAAATACGCAAAACGTGTCAGACGAACTCAAGGAACGCACTTTGTTCTATATCAGCGCTCAAAAGTCTTATTTTGCCAAGACTCAATCGGTTGGTGGTCCAAAGGCTCTTCAGATGCCTGATTCGCTTTCGACGGACAACTTTACGTATCGCGTGACGGGCAGCCGCTTTGCGGCGACTTTGAACAAAAAAGTCAAGGATTGCCCTGCGGGCAGCCGTTGGACGGTCAGTTCTTCGACAAAGGGGTTCTTCTCTTTGGACTTGGTGTTGTACCGCCAAGCCCCGAAAGATACGAACTGCGTGTTTATCGCCCCCGATTTCAAGAACATCGGCCGAAAGTAATGTTGTGAGCTTTTGCTCACGACTATAGGGATTAAAAAACGCAGACCTTGAAGGTCTGCGTTTTTTCAATTCATTGCTCGGAGCTCATGGCTCAAAACGTCATGGCGGCCTTCGAGCTGCCATCTAATTACAGTCCACAGCTCAGAGCGCGAAGCGCGACCTCACCCATCAAAGGGCGAAGCCCGTGCTCATACCTCTATTACAGTTCGGGCTGCTTTCCGGTAAGGCGCACGAAGATTTCTTCGTACTTGGCGAGCGTGTTCTTCACGACGTCTGCCGGAATTTCTGGACCCGGGTAGGTTTTGCCCCAGTCGAGCGTTTCGAGCCAGTCACGAACGTACTGCTTGTCGAAGCTTTCCTGGTTCTTGCCGACCTGGTACTTGTCTGCCGGCCAGTAACGGCTGGAGTCCGGTGTCAGCACTTCGTCGATGAGGATGGTTTCGCCGTCGATTTCACCGAATTCGAACTTGGTGTCGGCGAGGATGATGCCCTTGGAGGCTGCGTAGTCGCGAGCCTTCGTGTAGATGTCGAGAGACATGTCACGGAGAGTCGTTGCAACCTTTTCGCCAACGATGTCGAAAGTCTGTTCGAAGCTGATGTTTTCGTCGTGGCCAACGTCGGGCTTGGTGCTCGGCGTGTAGAGCGGCTTTTCGAGCTTCTGGCAGAGCTGCAGGCCTTCGGGGAGAACGTGACCGCAGATTTTACCAGTCTTCTGGTAGTCCTTCCAGCCAGAACCCACGATGTAACCGCGAACGATGCATTCCACGGAATGGCGGTTGGCCTTCTTCACGATCATGGAACGGCCACGGAGGTAGTCGGCGTGCTTCTTGAGCACTGCCGGGTATTCGTTCACGTCGGCGGTGATGAGGTGGTTCTTCATGCCGAGGTGCTGGAACCAGAACAGCGAAAGCTGGTTGAGGATTTTGCCCTTACCAGGAATCGGGGTGGGGAGCACCACGTCAAAAGCGGAAAGACGGTCGCTAGCGACCATCAGGAAGCTGTCGCCAAGGTCGTACATGTCGCGTACTTTACCCTGGTGGAACAGCGGAACTTCGGTAATGGGAGTATCAAATTTTAAGCTCATAGTATTGGCAAATGTAGAAAAAAGAGCTCAAAGTTACTAGTTGCTAGTTGCTAGAAATATGAAAAAGCGGTTGGGAGTTATTAGGTATGGGCTATGAGGTCGCTTCGCTTTGAGCTATGAGCTTTTTAATGATCGTGGCTTTGCCGCCTAATGAAAACTCATCGCTCAATCCTTTTTCTTTATGCTACAGTGTGTTGTATATAGAATGTGAATGTGAAAAAAATTTATAGAAATTGCGTAATTTTGATGAAATTTCTAAATTTTTGTAGCATAAACTATTGACTTTGCAAAAATAAATGCTTATATTAGAAGTGTAAATGCTAAAAGGAGACTCTTATGAAAAGGATTTCGTATATATCGTATTTTGCAGGTGCTGTTTCTCTGTCGTTTGCATTGTCTCTGTCTTTTATGGCCTGCAGCAATGAATCTTCTGCAAGTGCTCCAGAGCTGGGTTCTGGGAGTGTTGGGTCGAATGAAAAACCTCAAAATGAGGAACCAGTAAATGGTGGGCCTGTTGAGATGCATGTGGGGCAGTGCATTGGTTCCGGGCTTGACGCTTACAACTTGAAAAAAGGAACTGATTCTGGCAAAGCTTACTTGATTTCGGGAGAAAACGGCTATCAGGTGTATATTCCTAATTTAGGCGATTACTGTAGCGTCTTTGGTGAATTGCTGTCCGAACGTATTGGCGATACGTTGAGCGTTTGGTTTAATCCAGATAATATGGGCGTGTCAAAGTGCGTCTGCAATAAGGATCATTGGTTTGATATTTCGGATGCAAATTGCGATATCAAGTATTTTAAATATTCCAATGGCGTTTATGAAGTTGTTCGTGGCTCGGCTCCTGAATGGCGGTCTTCTTCTAGCGAAGAGGTATCCTTGAAGGAGTCTTCGTCGAGCCAAGCTGCTTTATCTGTTGCCGTTATAAAATCGTCGTCTTCGGCGGCTCCTGTTCTCTCGTCATCGTCGGTTCATGTTGAAAGTTCGTCTTCGGCTGTCGCGAATCCTTCGCATGTGAAAATTTTGGATGCTACGGCTCAATGTGGTACAAGAGATGTTGTTGACGACCCCATGGTGGATGGTACGACCCCTGTTCAAAAGATTAGGCCTAAAGATGAAGATTATGCACTTCCGCCGGTGACGTATCGGCATGTCGCTACGGAACGCACTGGGTTCTCTATTGAAAATGTTACAATGACTTGTGGTGTGAAAATTGTTTCTTTAGATGTTTATGTGTCTGGCGATACGGTTTACGTGAATGGGGAATATGATGCTACGAATGCACTAAGATGTCTCTGCCCGTCGAAGGTGGATTTTACTGTGGATAGCGATCCTGCTTTTTCTAGAGCTCGTTGGCTTGTGTTTGACGCTAGGGCAGGTAGTTATAGTTATTATGGAATAGAAATCGTAGATTTGGATGTGATTACGGTCGAAGAAGTTATGAAGGAACAGACTACAAAGGATGTTAATGTCGAATGTAAATATGATAGGCAGACGACTGACATGCCGTCTTTGACAAATTCAACGTTGCTTCCTGTCCTTGATACTGCTTCGACCAAAAAGATTTATGCGATGAGATTTGATAACAAGGACGGTTCTGAGACGATTTCAATCAACGAACTTGATATAGGGTGTGGTGTAAAAGATTTGCAATTCGATGTGTATGCGAGTGATGATACGTTGTATGTAAAAGTTCCTTTTAAATTATATGCGACGAATTGTTTATGCCCGTCACGTGTTGAATTTACGATACAGAAGGGATTGCAATTTACCAATACCCATTACCTTGTGTTTGACAATGGTAGAGCGATGCCGTTGGTTGCCGCAAAACAATAAAGTTTCTTCGTATTCACTCCTTGAATGAAAAAAAGCTCTGTCCGTTGGACAGAGTTTTTTTGTTATATATAATTAAACTAACGCTGGTAAGTTAATTAGCATTTTTTTTGATGTTGAGCTTCGTAAATGTCTGATAATGGTCGCTGGTGTGATAAATGTTGCAGTTCTTGGCGTATATAAGGCGGTTCTTCCCGCGATTGACCTCGAAATAATCGACATCGGCTTCTTTGTAGCTGCCTTGGGGTAATTTCTTTTCACGGTTGCTGAAGTTGTCTCCGCCAATCATGATGCCGAGCTTTCTGAGCGGATTGAAGTTCCAACTTGTAAATGTTTTCCCCGTTTTTTCTTCGTAAAGTCGCATGGCTTCGTTTTTGCTGACGTAATTTGGCGGCAGTTTGTTGTTGTCGCAGATGTATTGGGCAACTTCGTTTTTAGTTGTGTATTGCGGTTCCGTGGGTTTAACGTCTACTTTTGTAGGTTGTTCTGTTACTTTTGCAGGTTGTTCCGTTACTGTTGTTGGCTCTGTTACTGTAGTTGGTTCTACTACTTCTGTTGGTTCTGTTACTACCGTTGGGGTAGGGGTGTTTTGCGGCGGGTTTGAGTTATTGGAAATGGTTTGGGTGCCAGTAAAAATGGCAACGCCGACGCATAAGGCGAGTACGGATTTTTTGAGGTTCTTGCTTTTGCTTGATGTGTTGGAAGATTTTTTCTTTTTGCTGGCCATTGTTTTTTCCTTGGAATGCTCGTGAAGTTTAGGGAATCCTTTGTTGTAAATATAAAAAAGACATCCCGTTTGGAATGCCTTTGAAAATTTTTAGGGGTTAGCGAGGCCGTTATTTGTACAACAGTGCGAACCTCGGAAAAACGGAGCTTA
>CAMZGI010000039.1 GCA_947306305.1 uncultured Fibrobacter sp. | reverse complement strand
GGCATATTCAATGATATTGCCATGAGGCGGTTTCATGTTCTGCGGGAACGGGAAGCTTCCTGCTGCAGAAGCCGTTACTGCAGTCGCTGCAGCTAGGCCAAACATAACTTTAACCAAAGTTTTCATATGAATTCCTTTTTAAAAAAAGATTTCACCCATCCAATATAAAAGATAGTTTGAATGGGCATAAAAAAACAAGGCTAGTTTTGTAAAAGTGTTGCTAAAATGCGTAAAATCACACTTATAAATCAATTTTGCCCTTTATTTTTTCTCAAAAAAATTCTCAATATTGAACATAGCCACGATTGTTTATATTTTTATTACGATATCTAGTGAAAATTATATACATTTAAATAGCGCTCTATCTTCCGAAGATGGAATTCAAAAAAACATATAAAGGGGATGGGCCGGGTATGCTTGTCGGAGATAGAAGGACTAGGATAATGGACGAAAGACGGCCTCTTATACTCATTGTGGATGACGTTGCTCTGAACAGGACTCTCCTGTCAGACGTTCTTTGCGATAAATACGACACGATAGAAGCCAAAAACGGCAACGAAGCGCTGCTTTTGCTCAGGGAAAAAACGTCCGAAATCTCCCTTGTGCTCCTCGACATGGTAATGCCCGAAAAAGACGGCATGGAAGTCCTCTCTATCATGAACAAGAACGGCTGGATCAACGAAATCCCGGTCATCATGATTTCGGTAGAGACATCGCATTCGCTTATCGAAGGGGCGTATTCGCTGGGAGTCACGGATTTTATCGGAAGACCATTCGACGAGATGGTTTTACGGAACCGAGTGAACAATACCATCAGGCTTTACGCAAAGCAAAAGCACCTTTCGGACCTCGTCTTAAACCAGATTTACGAAAAGACCCGCAACAATAGCATGATGGTGACGATGCTAAGCCACATCGTCGAGTTCCGCAATGGCGAGAGCGGACTGCACGTGCTGCACATCAACACCATTACCGAAATGCTCCTGCGCGAACTGCTCCGCAGAAGCAACAGGTACAAGATTAACAAGGACGACATCGGCATCATCAGCACAGCCTCGTCCATGCACGACATCGGGAAAATCACCATCCCCGAATCGATTTTGAACAAGCCGGGCAAGCTCACTCCCGAAGAGTTCAACATCATGAAAGGGCACACCGTCAACTGCGCCGAGATGCTCAACTCCGTACCGTTCGCGAAAGACGAGCCCTTGATGAAATACGCCTACGAGATTTGTCGCTGGCACCACGAACGCTGGGACGGCCACGGATACCCGGACGGACTCAAGGGCGACGAAATCCCCATAGCCGCGCAAATTGTCTCTATCGCGGACGTTTACGACGCGCTCACCAGCGAACGCTGCTACAAGCACGCCTACACTCACGAAAAAGCACTGGAGATGATTTACAACAACGAATGCGGCGTGTTCAATCCGCTATTAATCGAATGCCTCCAAGCTATAGCCGACAGGCTCGTCGATTCGCTGCAATCGTTCGACTGGGGCAAGCAGGCCGACAAGGAGTTTTTCTACATCGCCGACTCGATGATGAAAGACCAGAAGCACCCCATATACAACCAGGCATTTAGGCAGTTTATCAGCGAACGCAAAAAGAGCCACTTCTTCGAGTCCATGTTGAGCGATATTTTATTCGAGTATTCCTACGTGTCGTCTGTCA
Organism: uncultured Fibrobacter sp.; assembly: GCA_947306305.1. Lineage (GTDB taxonomy): Bacteria > Fibrobacterota > Fibrobacteria > Fibrobacterales > Fibrobacteraceae > Fibrobacter. The sequence goes on along the minus strand of CAMZGI010000039.1, from coordinate 12,415 downwards.
TGAAGCTTTCGTCGGCAGGCGCTAAAAAGCTCGGGCTCCCAAGCATCATCATCGAAGACGAGGTTCAAGCCAAGAGCGAACAACCGAACGCCAACTGGAATAAAATAAGAGACGTTTTACACAAAAACACATCGCCCAAAGAAGAACCGTTCAGCGTCAAGCTAACTTTGAGCATCGACGGAAAAAGCACGCCCTGCAAACTCAAGGTTCTGCAAATTTGGAACAAGAATCAAAACGAAGCGCCGGCACTTTCATCCGTCTATGGGCACATCGACGTAGGTTAATAAAAGGAATGTATTATGACTCTTTCTGAATTTTACAACTCTATTGGCGAATCCCTCGAAGAAGTTCTCGGAAGACTCGGCATGGAGTCCCGCATTGCTAAGTATTTAGGACTTTTTCTCCAAGACCCAAGCTTTAACGAACTCAAGCAAGCTTTTGCCAACGACGACGCAAAGACCGCTTTCCGTGCAGCACACACGCTCAAAGGAGTGGCTTCAAACCTCGGTTTGAATAAGCTTTCCACGTCAAGCAGCGAACTCACTGAAGACCTTAGACCGCTTGCATTTACAGTAAATTCTCAAGCACTTTTTGACAAAGTCGAAGCCGACTACATTGCCGCCGTGGAAGGGATTAAACAGCTGGAGTAGTGATTAGTGGTTAGTAAACAGTGGTTAGTAAACAGGATAGTAAAATGAAAAATTAAAGATTAAAAATGAATTTTTAATTCTTAATTTATAATTCTTAATTCATAAATCCTAATCACTAACCACCAACCACTTTTAAATTAAATCCTAACCACCAACCACAAATCACTAAAATGATCCTCTCAACGCTTAAGAAACTTCTTCAACGCGTCTTCAAGCTGGGCTATGGACGCACCGAAGGTTTTACAACAACAAGAACAAACTTTATGACTCCAGATGAATTGACGCTAACTAAAATTTATCATATTGGTGAAGCATATCTTTCTCTAGCTTACTATAACTTCAGCTCTTCTATAAGTAATGTTGTTGAATGTTTAAAAAAATGCTTTAGCGGTTCATACTTAAAAAAATTGAAGAAAGCAATTGCAAGCAAAGACGCAAAGGCTGCATTCTTTGCGGCAAAAGAGCTCGATAATTACACCCGGTATCTAGGCCTTATTACATTTGAACGTTCACTCGAAAATCTTATAAAAGACCTTGCGCCGCTTGAATATAATGTTAGTGCGGAAAATGATGGATATGGGCCGATTGCATGGACATCAAACACTCAAGCACTTTTTGAAAAAGTCGAAGCAAACTACATCGTTATAGAAGAATTAGTTAAACAATTAGACAAGAAAACAGCAAAGACAAACTTTACTGAATTAGAAGCTGAAATAGAATATGAAGAAAGGAAGAAACAAGAAAAACATGAAAGATGGTGTAAGCAAGACAGGACGCTAACTAAAATTTTTTCAATTGACGGATATTATGCTCAAGCTTGCGAAAACATCCGCTCTGTAGATCGTATTGTTGAATATTTAAAAACATACTTTAGCGGTTCATACTTTGAAAAATTGAAGAATGCAATTGCAAGCAAAGACGCAAAGGCTGCATTCTTTGCGGCAAAAGAGCTCGATAATTACGCCTACGGACTCTGCCTTAAAAAACTTGATAATTCACTCGATGAACTTGCGGACGACCTTGCACCGCTTGGACATACAAAAAATGCGGAAAATGATGGGTATGGACCGATTGCATGGACCGCAAATACCCAAGCACTTTTTGAAAAAGTCGAAGCAAACTACATCGTTATAGAAGAATTGGTTAAACAGTTGGAATAGTAGGCAGTAGACAGATCCTCTTATTTCTTGAGAAACTTCTTCAACGCATCTTCGAGCTGGGCGACAACAACGGGCTTCGCCAAGTGAGCGTCCATACCGGCTTCTAATGACTTGCGGCGGTCTTCGTCAAACGCATTTGCAGACAACGCGATAATAGGGATTCGTTTGTCCGGGAACATTTTGCGAATGGCACGCGTCGCCTCAAAACCGTCCATCACCGGCATTTGAATATCCATCAAAATGCAGTCGTAATAGTCAGGACCTTTTTCTTTGAGGCAATCTACAGCAATGGAACCATCAGCCGCCGATTCCACAACGATTCCCGCCGTTTCAAGAATATCACGCGAAATTTCGAGATTCAGCTCGTTGTCCTCGACAACGAGAACTTTGAACCCATCAAACGAAATAGACTCTTGTTCGGAACTTGCAAAACGCACTTGATCCACAGATTCTGGATTTTCTTGCAAACGCATCGGGACGCGAATTGTGAACTTGGAACCCTTCCCCACTTCACTTTCGACATCAATCGAGCCTTCCATCATATCGACGATACGCTTGGTAATAGCAAGCCCAAGGCCTGTCCCCTGCTGCTTGCTCACCGTCGAAGTCCGTTCGCGCGAGAACTCGTCAAAGAGGTGCAACTGGTATTCGGGACTCATGCCGATGCCCGTGTCTTCCACGACAAACTGGTACATTCCATAGCCTTCACGTTCCGATGGGATTTGGCTAATATCCACAGAAACAAGCCCGCCCGACGGCGTGTATTTTACGGCATTGGAGACAACGTTAATAATCACTTGGTTCAATCGCAAGTAATCGACATAAACATAGCGGTCTTTAATATCGTGCCTTAAGAATGCAAAGCCCACGTTTTTCTTTTCGGCCAATGACCTCAACATCGGAACATAGTCATCGTCGTTTTCTTCCAAATCAATGGGATTCAAATCCAGTTCGACCTTGCCGCTTTCGATACGCGACATGTCTAGCACATCGTTGATTAAGGACAAAAGATGTTCGCTCGAAAGTTTCGACTTGTTCAAGCAATCCAAGGCCTTTTGTTTGTCCTCAATATTTTTCATCGCCATGTCGGTAAAGCCGATCATTGCATTCAACGGCGTACGGATGTCGTGCGACATATTGAAGAGAAACGCACTCTTCGCTTTGTTCGCAAGTTCCGCTTTTTCGAGGTTCGCCATTTCACGTTTCGTTTCGGCATCGACGCTATGGAAACCCGCAATCACATGGTTTTTAGAATTGTCGTCCTTAACGAACTTAATTTGGTAGTAGATATCTTCGCCTTCGACTTGGAGCCTAAAGTTGACAAAGTACATGTGGTCACGTTCCACCATGTCTAGCACTTTAGCAGGTTCCGTCGCGGCAGCGAATGTTTCCCTGTCCGCAGGATGGACAATCGAATTTTCCAGCACTTCTAGACGCTTGCCAAAGTTGTCGATTTTAGACCAGTCCGGCAAGTACTTTTCGAACCACGGGTCAAAGCGGTAATGGATTTCAGAAAGCGTTTCGTAATCGACATACACGACGCATCCAAAGTCATCGGACAAGCCTGAAATCACAGCCATATCGCGGTTAGCCATCGCTTCGCGTTCTGCTTTCGCCGATTCTTCTTCGTCCACGTTTTCAAGAGTCACCACAATGTGGTTGTCGGAATCGGGCGTTTTTGTCGCCTTCAAACGGTAATAAACCACGCGACCATCAATCAAAAATCGGAATGCAAGAGAAACAGCCCTGTCCAGTTCCAACGCGAACAGCAACGTGTCTTTTTTGATAAACTCCTTAACCGTGCTCCAGTCATCTCGATGGACAACCTTCTCCAAAGCATGTTCCAAGCCTTCGAAAAAATCCCAGTAGCTTTTCACATCCAGATTCTTTTCGACACCTTGGGCGTTAAACTCAATAAACGTATTGTCTGTGATATCAACGTAATAGATGTTGTCAAAGCCGTCGCCCAGCGTATTCGCGATATTGGAGAACTGGTCGAGCTCACGCAGATGCATCTTGAATTCCATCTGCTCCGTCACTTCAACGCAGCACCCTTCAAGACGTACCCCCTCGGTATAATCGTAATTGCGACCACCATGGCTCTTAATAAAAATGATTCCACGTTCCTGATTGTTCCACGCGTATTCCAGTTCGGACATTTCGCCACGAGTCATCTGGTCAATGGATTCTGCAAAGGCCTCGTAATACGAGAGGTCGATGTTGTTACACCAAGCGTTGTATAAATCTTCGGCGGGTATATCTTCGGAGAGCCCCAACATTTGCAGAAACGCTTTATCCGCATACATTCTAGGGGATTTGCCACTGTCCAGCTCAATGGTCCACAAGCCAACACCCGCACTTGATAGAATCGCATGTGTCAAGTCTGATGTTTCTAGACAGTCCATTATAAATTTTCTCCTACTGAAATCCCTTCAAACAACCAGCAGCGGTTCGCCCCCGCAAATACAAAATACACTTTTTTTCAGAATTGTCCATAGAAGAGCGAGGAAAGAGAGGCTTTTTGTGGATTTAGACGAGAGACGAAAGACGAGAGAAGCAGCGGAGCTGCAGTTGGCAGTAGGCAGCGAGCCATGAGCTATGAGCAGTGAGTAAAGAGCAATGAGTGATGAGAGCTTAGATGGCGATGTCATGGCGGACCAGATCCGCCATCTAAGTTCTAAGTTCTAAGCTCTAAGCTCTAAGCTCTAAGTTCTAAGTTCTAAGCTCTAAGTTCTAGTAACTCCAAACTCTAAACTGCGACGCAGTCGCCCCTATTTCCTGAGACCTGTAACCTACACCTGCTTTTTCTTCTTGCGACGCCAGATTTTGAACTCCATATAGAGCGTGCTCACGGTGTAAACGAAAATGAGCAGCAATATGGTATTCTTCGGGCGGTTCAGGTTGCAAATGCCCCACGCAAACGTGATGATGGGCAGGTGGATCAAGTAGGGGTAGAACGACGCACGACCAACGCGGCGTACAATCGGAATGCAGAAGAACTTCGCCAAAAAGCCCTTGCCCGAAAGCAGGCTCAGCACGAACATGCCGTAGATGAAAATCGGGACGCTATGATGAATAAAGTAATTAAATCCCGGATTCATTTCAGGACGCATCAAGAAGAGGCTTCCATACAAAGCGAGCAACAACACCGCCTGAGCGATGCCGCTCACATAGGCTTTCTTGAGGAAGTCGAACACGCCTTCTGAATAAAGTCTGTAAAGAATCATGCCGAACAGGTATTCAAAAACACGCACCGGCGCAAACATGTGGAAGAAGCGGTACTTTGCGTCGTACCCGCTGAACCAGAGATTTCCCGTGCTACCGAACACGACGGACCAGATAATACCGGGAATGAACACGACGCCGAAAAGCACCCAAAGCGTGCGGCGGTTCCGCTTGAACAGCCAGCGGCTGAACCACGGCGTAATCGCATAGCACAAGAAGAAACTTGTCAAAGACCACGAAGGCTCATTCAATTTCATGCCAAGGTCCGGGACTATCGACCATGTGAGCGTGAGGTGCATGAGGAGAGTCCGCCACGGATGGAACATCTTAGCAAGACCCGCCGACGCGCAATCGCCAAGTTCTGCAAAACTCGGGATATGGCTGTAGCCGCTGCACTTGTACAAGACCACCACGAACATGAGGAGCGTCATAAAGAAGTGCAGACGGTAGAGTTTCGCGATACGGCCGAACATGAACGGCACCACCGGAATTCGGCGGTCGGGGTCGCTGAACTTGCTTGCGAACAAGAATCCCGCAAACACGTAAAAGATGCCTGCGGCAAACGCGGGAGCAGAAATAATGGGCATGATCCACTTGCAATCGGACATGTACATGAGAGCGTTGGAGCTCCATAAATGAAGCATGACGATGTTTAAGCTTGCCAAGAGTCGCAAGCCGTCGATGGCGGGAAAATAATTCGCTGGTTTCGGCATTTCGGGCAAAAAAGTAGAAAAAAGCGGATTTTCGAGATTTTTAAATTACCATTTTCGGCTCTTTTTTCTTAAATTATAAATATCTAATTATATCACTACACGGATATTACGAAAAGATTTAACTTGAATTTTTGTCGATGAACAACGAGCATGCAAAGATTTTAATTGTCGATGACGACGCTATGAACAGAGCCGTCCTTTCGGACTTGCTCTGCGACGAATACGAGATTATCGAAGGAAAAGATGGCGACGAAGCTATCCAAATTCTCGAAGAAAAAGCAAATGAAATAACGCTCGTACTGCTCGACATGGTAATGCCTGGACGCGACGGATTGGAAGTTCTCGAAGTGATGAACAAAAAAGGCTGGATCAAGGGAACGCCCGTCGTCATGATTTCAGCCGAAACATCAAGCACTCCAGTTTCAAAGGCGTTTTCGCTTGGAGTCACCGACTTCATCTACCGACCGTTCGACCAGATGGTCGTGCAGCATCGGGTCCGCAACACAATTAGCCTTTATGTAAAGCAAAAGCAACTTTCGGAACTTGTCACGAACAAGATTTACGAAAGAACCCGCAACAGCGACATGCTGATTTCCATCTTGAGCCACATTGTGGAATTCCGCAACGGAGAAAGCGGACAGCACGTTTTGCACATCAACACCATTACCGATATCATCCTCCACGCTCTGCTCAAACGCACCAGCCAGTACAACATCAAGGAAGAAGATATCAGCTCTATCGCAACGGCATCTTCGATGCACGATATCGGCAAAATTACGATTCCCGGCGAAATACTGAACAAGCCCGGACGCCTCACCGCCGAAGAGTTCAAAATCATGAAGCAACATTCCATGAACGGGGCAAAAATGCTCGAAGGCATGGATTTCTTCAAGAACGAGCCGTTGATGAAGTACGCTTACGAAATCTGCCGCTGGCACCACGAACGTTGGGACGGGCGCGGCTACCCCGACGGGCTTAAAGGCGACGAAATCCCCATCACGGCGCAAGTTGTCTCTATTGCCGACGTTTACGACGCGCTGACAAGCGAGCGCTGCTACAAAAAAGCGTTTAGCCACGAAAAAGCGCTCGAAATGATCCGCAACAACGAATGCGGGGTGTTCAATCCGCTGCTGCTAGAAAGCCTAAACGACGTGGCGGACCGCCTGCCCAAAGAAATGAACAACCGCACAAGCCGGTTGAGCGACTCCGATTTTGAAAAAATTGCAAGATCCATCTTTGAAAAAGACGAAAAAGACTCGGATAACTTGTTCTTGCAAAAATATACAAACGAGCACAAAAAGAGTTTGTACTTTGCCTCGTTCTTAAAAGGCATCGTTTTCGAATACACTTACGACCCCTCCATGCTCAGGCTCTCGCCTCAAAGCGCAAAGTTGTTCGCACTTCCGCAAACCATGGTGGAACCCGAAAAGAACAATACGTTTTGGGACATCTTCGGACGCGACAACTGGGATGCATTCGCAAAACTTTTGCACGATCCGCAGTTGAGCAACGATTCTTTTGTTTTCAACAGCGTTATTTTGATCAAGGGCAAAAAGAAACCCTGCATCATCAAGGTACACCAAACTTGGAACAGGATTGATCCGGACAATCCGCAGCTGGTTTCCGTCTGCGGTTGCATCGAGCTTTTAGGGTAAGGCCTCTTCTAAAAAATCAAGTCTTATTTCAAAAATTTATTCATGACGATTTTGAGCTTATCGACATCGATAGGCTTTGCGACATGCTCGTTCATGCCTGCATCCATTGCCGCCTTGCGGTCTTCTTCAAAAGCATTTGCTGTCATCGCGATTATGGGCACCGTCGAAAGGTACTCGGAATTCATAGCTCTGATTTGACGCGCCGCTTCAAGGCCGTCCATCACTGGCATTTGCACATCCATGAGAATCAAGTCGTATGCACCCGGCTCAACATCTTTGAGTTTTTCGATAGCCAACAAGCCGTTTTCGACAGATTCAACAACAAGCCCGGCGCTTTCAAGAACATTTTGAGCAATTTCGCGATTCAATTCGTTATCTTCGACAAGGAGAATCCTCTTGCCCGCAAAATCCTTGACTTCATCAGCTTTTTTATTTTTGTCGTCAACCATGGCTCCTATCGCACGGGCGAGCGTATCATGAACTTCGGACAAGAACAGCGGCTTGCTCATAAATTCTTTAACGCCAGCTTCGCGAGCTTCCTTTTCAATGTTCGTCCAATCGTAAGCAGTCATGGCGACTATCAGCCCATCCTCCCCCGAAATGGAGCAAATACGGCGAACCACATCCATGCAATTCATGTCGAGCATCATGCTGTCAACAATAACGACCGAATAATTCTCATGGCGTTGAATTGCCTCTTGCACACGCAAAACAGCTTCCTTGCCATACATCGTCCATTCGGCACGCATTCCAAGACGGTACAAAATATGCGTCGCGCTGGAGCATGCGTTGTAATCGCTTTCGACAACAAGAGCGCGGGCATTTTGCAAAGGCCGCAACTTCGACAAATCAATAGTCGTATTCTGAATTTTAAGCTTCAAGCGAACCGTAAATTCCGTCCCCTTGCCAGGAGAACTGACGACATCAATCGAACCGCCCATCATATCGACAATCTTTTTCGTGATGGACATTCCAAGCCCGGTTCCCTGCGTCTTAGAAATCGTCGATGTGCGTTCGCGTTCAAACGGATCGTACAGCACCTTCAAGAATTCAGGACTCATGCCAATGCCATCGTCCTTGACATGGAACTCGAACAAGCCCACCTTATCTTCTTTACCCGTTTGACGGACAAATACGTGGATATGCCCACCATCTGGCGTAAACTTGACCGCATTCGAAAGCAAGTTGATTAGCACTTGATGCAGACGTAATTTATCGCAAACGATGTTTTCGTTTTCGATATCAAAACTATCCATGTAAAGCTTTTGCTGTTTAGCGTTCGCTTCGCCCAAGATTATCGTGTTCAAGTCATGCATAATTTCGGACAAATTGCAATCAACATCTTCGAGGCTGATTTTACCCGACTCGATGCGGCTCATGTCCAAAATATCGTTGATAAGCGACAGCAAATGCGTGCTAGAAACAACCGTCTTGCCCAAATAATTCTTGACGACCGCAGGATTGTTCAAGTTATCCAATGCGAGGTTCGTAAAACCGATAATGGCATTCATCGGCGTGCGGATATCGTGCGACATGTTCGAAAGGAACATCGTCTTCGCCCTGTTTGCTGCTTCTGCCTTCACGAGAGCTTGTTCCAAAAGCACCTGCTGTTCTTCAAGAGCCTTTTTCTGTTCGGCAATTTTTGCGTCAAGCTCCATCTTTTGAGCCGTTACGTTATCAATAAACATGAACGCCAAAATAAAGCTCACAGGGACGCCATCTTTACGCTCAACGACAAATGCAGTCACGCGACGCCATTCGCCCTTAATCGCCCTATAGTTGTATTCACGCTTGTCGTCTTTAGCCAAGTACGAACGCATAAATTCAACGTCCGACATTTTTTCCCAAGTTTCGCGATACTCGGGAAGCACCACCTTGCTAAACTCCAAAATGGCTTTATTGTAAGGAGCGAATCCACCGTAATCACGACCTTTTGCATACACCGTCGATTCACGGACGCTTCGAATCGTATTGTCTTCGAGGTTCACATAATATACGCCAAAGTAATCTTCGTAGAGTTTGCTATCCACATAACGCCTAAGGATTTCGTTATCCTTGTCGGCAAAGCCGAGCACCACTGCTTTGGGCACCTCGTTTTCGTCGCCGACCTTCACAAACTTCATTTCGCTATAGCGTGTGCCGCCGTTTTCATATTTTCGGTACTGCGTTATGAACGTCTTTTGTGTCGTCAGCTGCTTTTTGATTTTTTCGATAGAGCCCGCTTCAAGAACCATCTTTTTGTCGAGTTCATAGACAAAGCCATCGACATACATCTTGAACACTTTAGAATAACAGTGCTCATTCAAAAGCAACTTTCCATACATCGATTCTGCATACGCCGTCACCGTGTAAGGCATAAAAGTATCTGCTTCAAGGTCGATATAATAGACCGACGTGTATTCCGAAGCAAGAACGTTAATGATTTCAAAATTGCGTTCTACATCACGCTTATGTTCTTCGCGAGCAATCACTTCGCTATTGATGTTTGCAACGGCGATAATGATATGGTCGTCAGCAGCCTTCGACCAAAGAGCCTTGAGGCGATAATACTGCGGTTCGCCATTGACAATAAGCCTGTACTCCATCGAAAAAGACTTGTCCCCCGTAAGCTGGGTCAGCAAGTTTTCTCTTCTCAATACAGTCTTCATGCGTTCCGCGTCTTGCGGATAAACTATCTTATTAATATTCTTTGCACATTCTTCAAAAAAATTCTGTCCCGTCGTGACGAGCTTGAGCTTGACGAAACTCCCCGCTTGGTTAAACTCGTCATACGAATCGTCCTTCAAGTTCACGTAATAAATGTTTTCGTACTCGACGCTCAATGCATTCGCAATTTCAGAGAACTCGTGGTTCATAAAGTCGGTACGCATTTTCTCGTCACGGTCGGCAAAGCCAAGCACTACGTCAAATGAATCGGCATCAGAAATCCGAACAAACTTCATTTCGTAATAGCGACCCACTTCGTTTTTATAGTCGGTTTCAAAATGGGTGTGCTTGGTTAATTTTTCGCGGATATTCTCGACGGAACCTGCCGCAAGAACCCGTTCGCGATCCGATTCACATACAAATTCCTTTACGTATTTAGCAAAAGCCCTCGAATAAGAAACATGGTTTCGAATCGTCTCTTCAAATATATTTTCGGTCTTAGATTTCACATAAGAAGTCATCGTCTCGGTATCGAGATTAATGCAGTAAAGCGAACCGTATTCAGAAGCCAAAGCCTGAATAATGCGATTGCCTTGTTCGACCTTCATACGCTTGCGGACATCGTCATCGACATTCAATAAACAGATGGCGATATGGTCATCGTCGCGACCGCGCGAAATCTGGAGCTTGCAGTAACGTTCCTTGCCCGTCACAAGGTCACGGAGTATGTAGAAAAAACTTTTCTCGTTTCTGAGGCGGTCGCGGATATATGTGGGGTTAAAGAGTTTTTTTAATTGCTTGCGGTCATCGACGTGAATTTCTTCAGAGATAAACTTTAAAACGTTTCTTAAGCCGCCACCTTTGCCATACTTCTTTTCAATTTCTTTTTCACGATAATAAGCGACATACGAAAAATCAACAATATTCACGTAATAAGCGGAGATAAACTGCTCATAAAATACGTCAGCGAATAATTCTGCATACGCTGCTTGTTTTTTTAAATTACTCATTTACCCTCCGATTCGACGGCACTCAATTAAAATACATCATTTTGAGGCACATTTAAAACAGAAGGTAATAAATTTTTAGGATTTTTGCGATATTTTTTTAGGCAGCTATCGTTTAAAATACATGCTTCCGACTAACGAAACTGCGAGCATCACAATCATCGCCGTAAGACCCGAATCAGCCAAATCGCGGCGTTCGCCTGCAAGCCCCGTTTCGATGAGCAGCACAAGGATAAGAGCGAGAACGGCGGCAATAGAACCCATCCGTTCAAACATCTTCACTTTTTCTTCTTTAGTGAACTTGCCTTGCGGCTTTTTAATATAGGACATTGACATCACCTCCAAGGCAAATCCAGACAATAAGCCCGACCATCACAAGGGCGCTAATCGCCACATTCGCAAGGAAAAAGTCACGGTTCATGGCATCGAGGTCATTGGATTTTCTGAACAAATGAATATAGACGATTGCAGCGGTCATAAGACCCGTGACCGTCCACCAAATCCAGCCCATGTTCCAAACGAAGCCGAACACCACGCAAAGCGCAAGCATCGCCAAATGGCTAGCAAGGGCGATCCGCAAAGACTTTTCGAGCCCAAAGCGAGCTGGCACGGAGTGCAGCCCCTGCTTGCGGTCAATTTCAATATCTTGCGTCGCGTAAATGATGTCGAAGCCGCCCATCCAGAGCATCAAAATGAACAAGAGGAAAATCGGGAACACAGCAAATTCGCCACGCACAGCTATCCACGCCCCCAGCGGGCTCATGCCAATGGCGAAGCCGAGGAACCAGTGGCAAAGCCACGAAAAACGCTTCCAGTACGAATACGAAAGCAACAGGAGCCACACGGGCAACGCCAATGCACCAGCCAGCGGCTGGAGCATCCACGCGAATGCGACAAACAAGACTCCGTTCAACGCCAAGAACGCAATCACCGACTTGCGGCTAAGGCGACCGGCCGGCAAGTGACGCTTCGCCGTGCGCGGATTCTCCGCATCGAACTTGGCGTCGGCAATGCGGTTAAAGCTCATGGCGCTGTTACGAGCAGTCACCATGCAAAGGACAATCAGAATGATAATGCGAGCCGTTTCGCAAGCAGACATGTCGCGGAAACCGTTTGCAGCGACCCACATGGAACCGATAGCAAAAGGCATTGCAAACAGGGAATGGCTAAGCCGGACAAGATGCGTAAATTCGAGAAGTTTGTTCATAGGTCAGGTTGTAGGGGTCAGGTTTCAGGTATCAGGTGACAGGTATTAGGGGCGACTGCGTCGCAGTTAATAGTTTGGAGTTACTAGAACTTAGAACTTAGAGCTTAGAGCTTAGAACTTAGAACTTAGATGGCGGATCAGGTCCGCCATGA